>NZ_JASHFI010000001.1:300000-402376 GCF_047460875.1 Streptococcus infantis
AATTAGACTTTCATCGATTTTTTCTTTAATACTCCGCACTTTAAGAGACATTTTTTTCTCTATCAATGGGAGCAAACGTTCCTTCTGTTCATCTGTTAAAGGATGTGCAGAAGTAATTGTCACTTCAAACCGATTGGTTTCTTTTTCAAGACGATTCAAACAATCTACAATCACTTCATAAAAAAGATTAACTCTGTGATTGTACACCAAAACTTGAATCAAATTTTGTAAAAATGGTGACACAGAATCCTGGAAAAGACAAACTGTTTTTTCCTTATCAGACTCATCTACTGCCACTTGAGCCAAAAAAGAAGGCAAGCCTGTTTCTTCAGCGACTTGCTTAATTTGAGCCAAGTCAGAAAAGATGCGGTCTTCTTCTCCTTTTTCAATCACTAATTGGACAAAAGGCATGCTGTATTTTTCAATTACCTTTAGTGTCTTTTTGTCCATTAAGCTTCTCCTAGCTGATCAATATACTGATCAATGAGTTCTTTATGGGCCTGACCGTCAAGGTTTTGAGAGATAATTTTTCCAGCAAGACTGATTGTTAAGTCTGCCACCTCTCCCTTAACACTTTGTATAGCTTCAGCTTTATTTTGAGCAATTTCTTGGTTGGCTTTTTCTTTTAAGCGACCTGCTTCAAGTTTAGCTTCAGCTAAGATGTCGGCTTTACTTTTCTCAGCTGTTTCCTTTGCATTCTCGATAATAGTTTTAGCTTCGGTACGGCTTCCTGCTAGCTCAGCTTCTCGTTTACTTGCTAGTTCCTCTGCCTTTTTACGAGCTAGCTCAGCTCCATCAATATCTGAAGAAATTTTTTCAGCACGTTGATCCAAAATACTGGTAATATTTCCCCAAGCATATTTCTTAACTAAAAAAATTAATAAAAGGAAGGAACCAGCGATAAGAATAAAGTCACCGATAATGGTACTAATAGTTAAATCCATCTTCTAATCCTCCTCTACTTACTCTTCCCCTTCATTTATTTTTTTACCAATGTACATAGATGACAACATGGTAAATACATAAGCTTGAATACATGAAATGAAAATCGAAAATGCTGTCCATAACATGTTTGCAATAAAGGCAAAAGGATACCAATACAAGGCATGTTGTGACAAGGCCAATAGCAATCCTGCTAAAACCTCACCGGCAAAAATATTTCCGTAAATCCGAATCGCCAAGGAGGCAAAATTGGTGAACTCTTCTAAAATGTTCATCGGAGTCATAAAGCCAGGTGTAACAAATGCTCTCAAATATTCTTTAACGCCTCTACGACGAACTCCTTCTACATGAGCAATCAAAGTGATCAATAATGAGAGGGATAAATCGTATCCAAGGTTGGCTGTTGGAGAAGTCCACAAGTTATAACCGTTTGTTGTTTGTACTTTTGCCATTAAACCAATATTATTGGCAACCAAGATAAACAAGAATAGAGAAAATAGGAACAAGGAATAGTCCTTGATGTATGAATCTCCAATATTTGGTTTTGCAAAACTAACCACAAAGTCATAAATCATCTCAAGAGCATTTTGTTTGCCCTTGGGACGGATGGTCATTTTTCGACTTGCCCAATAGACAAAGGCAAAAACCATCAAAACAGTTACAAGAGACATGGCAAGCAGGGTCAAATCAAAGGATATTGGTCCAATATTAACGGTTGGATTCAAACTTTCTTCCATGGTTTGACACCTCCATTTCTAAATAGAGTTGTCTATTTAATGACAAATGCCATCGCTAGGGTTACAAAGAAGGTACCTTCTACAAAGGCAACACCAAGAATTAAAAGGCTACGTAGTTGATCAATAATTTCAGGTTGACGGGCAGATGCTTTGAAAAGATTACTCATAATCATTCCTTCTGCAATAGATACACCCATACAGGCAAGACAAAGTCCGAAAAATGTTAAATTCATGACGAATTCTCCTTTTTTAAAATTAAATTTACCTCCCTAGTTTAGTCCTAAAATTTGCTTTTGTCAACTTTTTACATACCTTGTAAGCGTTTCAGAAGAAATATTTCTACTTTTGCTATTTTTAAAGTAAAAATGCTGTTTTTTTACCAAAAGAGCTTCAAAAAATCTGTACATTTTACTTTTTCTGCAAACAAAAAAAATCTGAGAAAAAAAAACTCAGATTTTTGATTTTTTTAGGCACGAACTGTGACGCTTGTTCCATCTTCTTTATAGAGATTAATGAGTCCTTCTTTGAGTGCACGAACCATGTCCCCTGCTTGCACAAGTTGTGGAACCTTGATAGTCAAAAGTTCCATTGGATTAGGTGCGCGGTCAATTTTATTACCTTTAGCATCATGAAGGTCTTCGATAAAAGTTTCAAAATGACGGAAGCCTGGACCGTAGAACTCAACTTGGTCGCCTTCGTTGATAACATTACGTTGACGAATAGTTGCAGTTTGTGTTGCAGCATCATAAGCTACTACTTCAGCAACAAACTTGTATTCTGGAATCTTACGACGAGCTCCGAAAAGTTGCTCATTTTCAGATGGTGTTCCGTAGTAGAAACCTGTAGCCAACTCACGTTGGGCAACCTTCCACATTTCATCAATCAAGTCTTGCTTAATAGCTTCAAACTTTTCAGGGCTCTCAAGATAGGCATCAACAGCTGCCTTGTAGCAGTTTGTTACTGTTGAAACATAGTGGATGGACTTCATACGGCCCTCAATCTTCAAACTATCCACACCATTTTCAATCATATCAGGGATATGGTCAATCATAGACATATCAACAGCTGACATAGAGAATTCTTCAGGAATTTCTCCCTTGAGACTCTTACGTTCCTTACCGAACGGCATATCGTAAAGGTCATATTTCCAACGACAGGATTGTGAACATCCACCACGGTTGGCGTCACGCATACTCATGTGGTTAGAAAGGGTACAACGACCAGAGTAAGAGATACACATAGCTCCATGTACGAAGGCTTCAATCTCTACGTCTGTACGTTTGCGAATTTCTGCCAATTCTTCCATAGAAACCTCACGCGCCAAAACAACGCGAGTCAATCCAAGTTCTTTCCAGAATTCTAGGGTTTCGTAGTTAGTCGCACTAGCCTGGGTTGAAAGGTGGATTTCAAGTCCTGGTGCTTCTGTTGCTGCAATCATGATCAAGGCTGGATCTGATACGATAACTGCTGCAATACCAATATCACGCAACTTACGGAACCACTCACCAGCACCAGCTTCATTTCCTTCGTGCATAACCATGTTGGCAGCTACATAGACCTTAGCACCGTACTTGGCCGCAAACTGGACTCCTTCTTCCATCTGTTCGAAAGTGAAGTTACCTGCACGGCTACGTAGACCATAGGCCTGACCACCGATAAAGACTGCATCTGCTCCATATTGAACAGCTACTTTTAGTTTTTCTAAAGTTCCTGCAGGTGATAAAACCTCAGGACGTTTTAAAGTTTTTGTCATTTTTTCTCCTATTTACAATATAAAAGTTTGACACCGATCTTAACTATTTTATAGTAAACAGGACGCAAAATCAAGCCTTGATTGATTGTTTAGACAATTTTAATTTTTAGATTTCTCTGAAAACGTTATTGAACAGTTTCAACATTCCAAGTAGTCCATCCCTTGAAACGAATGGCACCTTGCTGGTTGGTATGGTGAACCTTACTAGTCTTTTCTCCCTTTTCTAGCACACTAGCTTGATGTCGGTTTTTAAAGCTTTTCTTCTGATCTTCTGAGATGATAATGAGTTTAGGATTCATTATATTAAAATTCTCTAAATCTGAGTAGCCTTTGGAAGCCGTTTGACTAGTTATGACAACATCTACTTGTTGATTTGAATATTGCTTAGATAATTCCTTTTCCTTGATATCTTTAGCGAAAAGAAAAGTTTGATTTAAGAGTTTTCCATGGAGAAATAGGGAGTCCGAAACCTCTCCAGATTTATCTCCGCTTAGATGGCTCACCTCTAATCTACTGCCAAAGATAGACAAGTCTTCTCCCTTTTTAATGGCTCCTACCTTGACCTTACTACTCTTCAACTTTTCTACAAAAACTTTTTGCTCTAAAATCTCCTCTGGCAATAAAATTTCACCTATTTTAAAAGCCTTAGTTAACTCTAGTAGATTTCCTAGTTGCTTAGCATCACCAGTTGTTAAAACTAACTGGTCAAGCTTAGCCACACCTCGACTTTTCAGATAGGGAATCAAGTTTCGCTGGGTAGTGCTTGATGAAACTTTCTCCTGCCAGCCCTCTTTCTTTTCACTTTCTTTCTCCCTTCCGACATCAATCAGGATAGTCTTTCCAGTCATATCCCTCAATAAAATACTACTTCCTTGGTCCATAGCTAAAACTGTGATTTCATTTTCAATAGGGTGCTTGGTTACTAAAAAGAGAGAGGCAACTAAGAAAGCTAATAAAGTTAGTCTTTTGAAGTTTTTTCTAAGGTCATAGAGTAATGCCAATGCGATTAAGAGTGCCAGTAAAATCCAAACACTCGGCTGACCAAAGACAATCGGACGACTTGATAGTTGATAAACAAAGCGTATGATACTTTCTAACCATTCAAAGATAAAGTTAAACTGAGTGAACGGGTATATCATTGACAAACAAAAGAGAATTGATAAGAGGGGCAATAAAACCATGTCAAATAAGAAAGAAAAAGCAAAAGTTAGGACAATTGACCACGGTTGAAATTCAGAAAAGTAAAACGATAAAATTGGCAAGATTCCCAAGGAAATAATAAAACTCTCTCTGACAACAGCTTTTATGCCTTGACCTTCTTTACTAGTCATAGTTAGGATAAAGGCATAGGCGCAGGAAAGAACTCCTCCAGCAGTTAGGAAAAAGTTTGGCATGACTATAAACAAAAGGAGGACTATCATAGCAAAGTTATCCAAGCCCTTTAAACCATGCTGGGACAAGATTTTTTGTAGCAGACTTCTAATCACAGATGCTGAAAATCCTGTCAATCCTGCATAAAACAAAGAAAATGGATAAGCTAACCATTTGAACTTCTCTTGCGTCAAACCCAAACGCAAGAGTGATTTTTTAAAAACATTCATAAAGAATCCGACTTGCATTCCTGACAAAGCAAATAGGTGAATAATTCCGAGGCTAGAATAGAGTTCATTCATTTCCTCAAAGTCGGTGTCCAAATGCCCCAATAAGAGTCCCGTCATATAATTGCGCATGGGGTCGGGAAAATTCCTTTTTATCCAGACAACTGCTTTTCTTCGTAAACTAGATAAATTTTCTCCAATATCCAAACTGCTCGTGGTTTTCATATCTGAAATTTTCGAAATGGTCAAGGTTTGATAAATCCCTTGACTTTTTAGATAGTTGCGATAATCAAAGCCACCAAAATTTCTTGCCCCTTGAGGGCTAGCTAATTTCCCTTCCAAAGTAATATCATACAGATCTGTTACATTTTGAAAGTCTTCTTTTTCTGCTTCTGATTGAAGTTTATAATAGACCTGAAACATTCGTCCTTCAGCTTTACCACGAAAAGAAAGACTGTCCCCATTCACCTTGATGGTGTCAGGTAATATTCGAACAGTTTCGACAGAAGAAAGCAAGTTTTGACTTGCTTCTTCTTGTTGCCATTTTTGAAATAAAAACCAACTAGCAAATAGTCCACAAATCAGAAGAACCTTTAGTACAACTTTCCAAGGATGGTGGATAAAAAGACAAAATACTAAAAATACAAACCCCAAAAGTGCTAAAAAACTAGCTGAAAAGATTGTATAGTAAAGCCAGAGCAAGAGAAAGCTGAGATAGATTTTTGGAATTGGAAAGCGACTAATCCACTGTAACATACTCTTTTAACTTTTCTATCGTTTTTGCACCAATACCAGAAACCTTTTTGAGCTCGTCTACTGACTTAAACTTACCATTGGACTCACGATGGTCAATAATGTCCTGAGCGCGTTTAGCACCTAATCCTTTGACTTGTTTTAACTCTTCAAGACTGGCTTTATTGAGATTAACCTTCTTGCTTTCCTTATTTCCAGTAGCATTTGAATAAGACTCTTGGTTAGCCGCTTCTTCCTTAGTAGGGACATAGACCAGCGCTTCATCACTAATCTTCTGGGCAAGGTTGATAGACTTACTATCAGCATTATCTGTCAATCCACCAGCTTTTTGAACAGCATCATTGATACGACTTCCAACTGGCAAATCATAGATTCCAGGTGATTTGACAGCCCCTTTGACATCGACAGTAATCAGATCTTGCTCCACCACCTCTTCCTTCTGATTTCCATCTTCCTTTACATCCGTTGAATCCTTTGGAATAGCTATAACTTCAGACTGCAAATTACTTTCCTTAGCAGGTGTTTGAGCGACTGGTTTTAAGAGGAAAAATCCACCTAAAACCAAACCCAAACCAGCACAGATAACAATGATTTTATATTCTTTGATTTTCTCAATAAGTTCTTCCATATTTTCACCTCTCTTAGCTTATTCGTAAGAGAAAGAAAAAACAGCTGAAAAATCTTTTCAACTGCTTACTTATTTGCAAAATAATCTTCCTTGGTTAAAATGTAATGTACACGTGTTACAATTCGTCCTGGTTCTTTATAGTCCATTCTAGCATATGGTTCTTCGTGGGAGAAGTGCATACCTGATTTCTCCATGACTTTTCCTGACGCAGGATTATCCTTATCGTGAAGGGCTGTCAACTTATTCATCCCAATCTTTTCAAAAGCCAGTTTAATGACGGCACGATTGGCTTCTGTCGTCAAACCTTGATTCCAATATTTTTGATTGATAATGTAACCAATGGCTGCCTTCTTAAGAACAGTATCCATCTTGTGCAGATCAATGGTTCCGATAAATTCTCCAGTACTTTTTAGTTCAATTCCCCATCGACCCAAGGGATTGGCTAGATAAAATTTAGCAATATTGTTCTTGGTTTCCTCTAAACTTTGATTGGTTGGAAAAGTGTAGCGCGTATTTTCTTTATTTGAAGCATACTCAAACATGGCTTCTGCATCATCGAGCGTTACTGGTCTAAGTACTAAGCGTTCAGTTTCGATGATTGGATGCTTAGCTAATTTGATAAATAGTGATTCCATGATTGTACCTCCTAAAATAGGTTGGTAAAAGAATAACATAAAAGAAATAGGTTTACAAGTTTTTCTTGCAATTTATAGCGGTTTCATATAAAATATAAACATCACAAGAAAAGGCTGGGTACTTCCTGTGATGATTTAGTATTAGAACCTAGATGTTAAAATAAGGAGCAAACCTCTATGTTAATTGGAATTCCAAAAGAAATTAAAAATAATGAAAATCGTGTGGCTTTGACACCTGCTGGTGTACAAAGTCTTGTTGGTCGTGGTCACCGTGTCCTCATTGAAACAAATGCGGGTCTTGGATCTGGTTTTGCTGATGCTGACTATGAAAAACAAGGAGCTGAGATTGTAGCTACAGCTGCTGAAGCCTGGGCTGCAGAGTTAGTTGTTAAAGTAAAAGAGCCACTTGCTAGTGAATATCAATTCTTGCGTGAAGACTTACTTCTCTTCACCTACTTGCACATGGCAGCAGCCCCAGAATTGGCGGATGCTATGCTTACAGCTAAAACAACGGGTGTTGCTTATGAAACTGTACGCGATACCGAAGGTCAACTTCCTCTATTGGTTCCAATGAGTGAGGTTGCAGGTCGTATGGCTGTCCAAATCGGAGCTCACTTCTTAACGAAACAAGCTGGTGGTTCTGGAGTTCTTTTAGGTGGTGTCCCAGGTGTACCAAAAGGAAAAGTAACCATTATCGGTGGTGGTGTCGTTGGTACACACGCAGCCCGTATCGCTCTTGGGTTGGGAGCTCAAGTAACAATTCTTGATATCAGTGCTAAACGTCTCTCTGTACTTGAAGATGTCTTTGGTCACCAAATTCAAACTTTGATGTCTAACCCATTTAATATTGAAGCAAGTGTGCGTGAAGCTGACGTTGTTATCGGTGCAGTATTGATTCCTGGTGCTAAAGCTCCAAAATTAGTGACAGATGACATGGTTCAACAAATGCGTCCTGGTTCTGTCATCGTTGACGTTGCTGTAGACCAAGGCGGCGTTATCGCTACAGCTGACCGTGTGACAACCCATGATGAACCTGTATATGAAAAACACGGGGTCCTTCACTATGCGGTTGCCAACATTCCTGGAGCAGTTGCCCGTACTTCTACTATTGCCCTTACAAATGTGACCCTTCCTTATATCGAAGCCTTAGCAGGTAAAGGATTTAAGAAAGCAATCCTTGAAGATGCTGGTTTGCGTGAAGGGGTTACAACTTACCAAGGTCAATTGACTAGTCAACCAGTTGCAGAAGGCTTGGATCGTGACTTCACTTCAATCAGTGAACTTGTCTAAAATGATTTATAAATTAAAACTACAAAAATAAGAAGCTACATAAAAACTAGCTTCTAAATCTCAAAAACGAGCATTTCCGTTCTTGGAGATGCTCGTTTTCTCATGTCATAGTTTATAATTTAAATTTTGGTAGACTCTATTTTCTAATCAACGTGATCAATATTTGTCAATACTAACCCTTTCAATCAATTCATTACTTACCTAAACTAAGTCCATTCATAAATTCAAAAAGGGTATCAATATCAAAGCAAACTAACTATTTGAGTTAAAAATGGCTATTTTCACAAAACTGTTTCATCATCACACTAGCTAATCTCAGTACATAAACCATTTTTTCTATAGCTTTTGTCCTAATCTTGATCTTTTTTCTTCAATCCAAGGAGTGATCCTACTATAAACAATATTCCAGCAATGAATGGTGTAAGAACTGCTCTAACTGTTCCAGTTTTTGGCAACCTATCAGAATTGTTAGTAGTTGATTTACTATTAATATTGGTATGTTTATTAGCTAAGCTCTCTTGTTCATTAAGATAAACTTCCTTCTTATTTTCAAAGTTTTTATCAGGAACAATACTGCTTACATCATTAGTTGAATCAGATTGTGTTTTTTCTTTCTTTTTCGATACATCAAAAGTAGGTTTATTTTCCTCCTCCTTTTTCTCCTCTATTTTCTTGAATACAGGTTTTATAAGGGTATCTTTTGATAGATTAATAACATAGCCAGCGTCTTTTTTCCCTTCGACACCAGAAATTTCCCAGCCATCAAATTGATATCCTTTTTCTAATTCACCCTTATAGGCAGGTAAAACGAAGTCTTCTTCCGATACTATCTTAGAACTCATTTCTTTTCCATTTTGAATGGTCACAGTTACTGTATGAGGTTTTAGTTCACTTACCTCTCCCGTATCTTTGTTTAAAATGAATTCTTTTACGGTCGTATTTCTTGCGAAATCTTTTACAACAATCTTAATGGTTAGTATCTTATCTGTTATTTGTTTAATATCATCAAATGATTTGTATTCTTTTCCATTTACATAAATATGTTGTTCTTGGATCTCACCATCAAATCCATTATTTCTTTTATCATTGATATTAAAGACTACAGATTTTCCGTCAGCATATTCAATACTAGTATTTCCCTTAGGATCAATGTTTACTTCTGGTTTAACATTATCATATAAAAATTGATAGTGTACTCCAACCGCTTTCGCATTCAAATCGCTATAGCCAGTTTGAAGGTAAACATTTCCATCCATGTCTGTTACCTTATCTGGGAATCCGTTTGCTTTATAGTCTTTCATTCCCCAGTCCATGATGTCACCGTCTTTAACAGTAAGCTTAATGTTAAAATCTCTAGTGTTATCAATGTGTAAATCTCCGTAGATTAAATAATTATCTACAACAGATTCATTAACTCTCAACTCCCAGTTAAAACCACCCTTATCAGAAATCTTACCTCTTAAATAAAATTCTGGATTTCGTACATAAATTTTATTAGATTTAGATGGATTAAAGTAGTTCTTGTCCATTGAAAGGTTTACTGGTTTTGCATCAATAAATAACGTAGAGCCATCTTCTTTTATAGCTTCTACATTGGACTTATTCTCTCCAGTGTACTCTTTATCATCTTTACCAAATAATACAAGTTTAGAAGAATCTGTCACAAGATTTCCATCTTTATCGATTGCTTCCCCTTTATCATTCATTTTAAATGTAAACACTTGATACCTTACAATGTTAAAGCCGTCCAAAGCCGACATTAATACTGATTGAGTACTTCTTCCATCTTCAACATTTCTACTATCAGCATAAATTATTTTTTCTGAAAGGACTCTTAGATTAGGATTGGTCTTTTGGATTTTTGCTATATCTTCCTTGTTATAGACTCCATTTCCTTCTAACATATCCGTTTTTCCAGGATTATAGGTAGTCACTTTTAGTGCATAGCCTTTTCTTAGAATAATGTTATCTTTTAACAGATATTGTTGTTTTTCTGAATCAGAATAGATTTTACCAGATTCCATTTCATTTAAATTATTTGGTTTGTTTTTTGAAAGATCTCCTTCTCCTAATTCTATTACATTCCCATAACTTGATGCATAGGGATATTCTGTTTTAGTTTCCTTATTTTTTTCAGGCATTCTAATTTTAGTTTCAGCTTTTATCTGATCATCATCTTTAACAAAGAATCTCATATCTCCTGAAAAAGCTAATCCATCCACAATATCATTAATATTAGCGTATAAATCAAATGTCATTGTTTTTGAATGTGAATCATACTTGGTCGTTTTGATTTCTATCGATTTATAGTTATTACCATAATATACCTTGGCATTTTTAGAAACATTACTTATCTTTCCAAGAATTTCAAAGTGTCCATTTTTAGACGGGCTTAGAACACCATAAATTTTTGATTTGATTTCGTCAAGTTTTTCAGTTTCATATTCTAAGGCACTACCATCGTCATAAGCAATGATATTTCCCTTATCATCGTATTTATAATCGTATTCTTCTGTCCTCTTACCAGTTTCACTTGTAAAGTCATCAACTTCTCTAAATTTCTTTTTAATGAGTTTCTTCAAGTCTTTACTTTCAAACTCTCTAATTGTTGAAATCGTTTTATGAATAGTCAAGCTAGATTTTTCTTCGATAGATTCTTCTTTTTCTTGATGATGTTCTACCTCAGCTGTCTCTTTGTTTAGGCTATCATCTTTAACACTTTTTAAATTCTTAAATTTAGATTCAGGAATTTCTCCAAGCTTTTGGTATTTAGATGAATCCTGATCAGGATCTACTAGATAATAGGAAATCATCCCCTTTTCATCAGCATGATCAGCAAATTTAATTCTATGAATCTTTGTGAAATTGCTAGAGCCATCTAATGCAATGACTTCAATGATTTTTCCTCTTAAATCTCCTGCACCCTTAATTTCATAAATGGTATTTCCGTCTTTGTCAAGTTTCCTATTTCTTCCTTGACCCTCACCTGCATAAGTTACTTCAAGATTTTTCTCAACCTCTCCATCTTCATTAACAAGAGCGGCGCCAGCATACCAAACTTCGTTGGCAATCTCGTCAAATTTTTCAGGATGTTCTTTTTGATCTCTCGCAAATAAAGTTTCATTCTTGTATTGCTCTTTTACCTTGTGATAAGTATCCTTTGTGATCAACTTAATTTTTTCAGGATTTGAAAAATCAATCGAAATAATCTTAGGGGCTGTGTTATCAATTTTTACAGGAATATAGGAAACCTGCCATGGATAATCTTTAGTTAATCTATATTTAAATTTATAGAAATATTGACCTTCTGCAATTGGTTCAAATTGACCTCTTATCTTAGTAGCAGGATCTTTGGTATCCTTGCTTTCTGGTGCATTTTCTTCTCTACCTCTAGGGTTATAGATGAGTCCATCCCATTTCAAATCGCCCCAAACTTTTAGTTTTGAAGATTTGATTCCCTTTGCATCATTTCTCTTAGAGTTTAAAATTCCTTTAATAAAGTGTTCTCTCGAAATGACTTTTAAGTCGATTTGATTTTCTCCCTCTTTATTTGTATTTACTATTGAAATCATTCCTTCTTCTGCACTTCTTAATACAAGTGGAGAAGGTGTTAACCCTCTTTCAAGTTGAGCATCTTGAGGATTTCCATTTGAATCTAAAGGATAAATTTTAGCAATATTAGAACCACTTGATGATGGTGCGTTGATCCCTTCGTTATTGAAAGCAAATAATTCTGGATTTTGATCTAGAGATGTTGTATTTTTATCTTTTCTATTTTGTATAACTCCTGCTGGATTAAATTTATCTATACCATGTTCTCCACCAATTCCCTTATTTAAGGTTCCTGGAATTTTTGGTTTACCATCATCATCATAACCTTCCATTGTTTTTGATTTTGAACCTTCTTCCCAGGCCCATTTATCAAGGATTGGTTCGTGGTTCCAATTCCCAGCAAATCCCATTAGAGGCATCGATAAAGAAGGTTGGAAATTTGTTTTCTTTCCGTTGGAGTTCAGAGCTTCCATTTCTTCCACTGACTCAAAATGAATAAATGATTCTACAAATTTATTTTTATTTTTAGCCTCTCCAACGTTTATAACCGCATTTAAATCAAAGCTAGAATTTGGGCCTATAGTGAAAGTGTCATGCTCAAATGTAATATTTGCATCTTTTACTTTCTCTGGGTGAATTTCTGGAACAATTTGCTTACCATCTGGAGATTTTTCATCTTTGTATGTTTCATCCAGTTTGAGTCTATCAGTTAGAGCATCTGTAGTTACCGCTGATGCTGAAACTTTAAAGGTTAAAGGTCTGTTTGATGTATTGTGAAGCTTAATTGTAAAGTATTTTTTATCTCCTTTTATTTCTTTAAGAGAAATAGAACCATAAGAGTTTACCAAACCTTTAGAATCCGTGTTTTTAAAAGTAGCTACAACTTCATTTCTCAAAGCATTAGCAACATTAATTAAGCCTGCTCCCTGTTGTCTAGGTGATGCAAAGTATTGACTTTTTTCTTTCCAAGAAGTCGCATCCATCATAGGACGTGCAGTATTTTGTAGGGCAATTTTTGTAAGACTTGTAAGGTCTATTTTGTCATCTCCCTTAAGATTTTTCAAGGCAGGTCTTTCAAGCATTTCCTTTAACTTTGGTCTAATCAAAACAGTAGAAGCTGCCACGATAGGAGTTGCCATACTAGTTCCTGACATATAACCATAAGTTGATTTCCCATTAATGACATTGAGAGTGGATTTAATATTTTTACCTGGTGCTGAGACATCAGGCTTTAAAAGCAAATCTGTTCTCGGTCCCCAAGATGTGGATCCTGCTGGAACTATGACATCTTCTTTATACAATTCTTTGTCTGTGTCAGGTGCAAACTTAAAGTCAATTTCTTTTTCGTCACCTACATTCGGTTTATTAGAATTATAGCTGGCCATATCAATTGGATAGTATTGCTCCAATTTATCTTTAAAATCTTCCTTATTATTTCTTTTAACCTCAGTTTTTTTATCAGGATTAATCATGTTCCATAGCTTTACACCATCATCTCCTGAAATTGAAAATACTTGACTTTTAGTCCCTTCATCCGCTTCATATCCCATGGCTGGAAGCTCTGTCCAATTATCTCTATTGTAGTAATTGACAGTATTTACAACCATAATGGCGCGTGCGCCCTTATCCGTTGCTCTTTTAAAAGCATCTTTTAAATCCTTGGTATAAATTCGATCCATTACTGCAATTTTGCCCTTAAGATCCAATCCTATCAAATCTTTGTCTTGACCCTTGCCTATATATACAAAGTTTAATTTACTAGGAGCTTTTGAACCGTCTTCATTTGTTGTGATTTTATTCTTATCGAAAAAGGCCCCTATATTTCTGTATTTAAAATTTTCTCCACCTATGTTGACTTTATCAAACTCAACTGTCTGATTTTTAGCAGAAGCGACCGCTATCGCATCTTCATGTGCTGCAGTTCGCGTTACATTTCCAGTGTCGGTCATTTTCAGATTATTATTTGCCACTAAATCCCATGAAGAACTTGAAGCAGAAGTCGCATAGTTACCCGTAGCTACAACCATTGGAATGCCTGCTTTTCTTAACGCTCTAATAGCTTCCCAATATTTCTCACCTACAAGACCTGTTCCTGTAAAGCCAGATGATACCGAAACAACATCGACATTGTGTTTGATTGAATCTTCAATAGCATGAAACATTGTTTCATCCCCTGCAAAGCCAGATCCAGCGTCAGAGTACATTTTATAAGAGAAAATCTGTGCATTAGGAGCAATTCCATCTATTCCGTTAAAATTTTTGATATCTTTTTCAGTATCATTTCCCGCAAGAATCCCTGCAATATGCATTCCATGTGGATCAAAATAATCGCTTCCATCATCAGCTTTTTCTACAGTAATTTTACCACCATTATAATAATTGAAAGCATGAGGGATTTTATCACTCAACCAGAAATTTTTATCAGTACCCTTTAAGTCTTCTTTTTTAAATTTCATTGAGCCTTTAGCATCATCATCAATCCTCATGGCCTTATGCCTATAATCTGTCCCGGTATCGATATTTGAAATGACCATACCTCTACCATCAAAGTTTTTCCCAAATGGAGCATTGATAGACTTTAGGTAATCGATAGCCTCTTCAACTCCAATTTCCTTTCTAGCATGATTCATCATTGGCTGGACTTTTTGTGATCGTTCAACCGAAGAGATACCTTCTATTAGTTTAATTTTGTCCAGATTATCTGGAGTTGTTTCTATTGCAACACCATTAAAAACCGTATCATAAGTATATAAAACTTTTGTATCCTTAAGATTGGATAATTCCTTGATTGCTTTTTCTCCAGATTCTTTATCTTTAAATTCAGCAATATAGACAAGTTTATCCTCTTTTTGGGGACTTTCTGGGTCTTTACTTGCAGACGAGTCCACTTTATCTTCTTTGGATTGATTGGAATCTTCTTTGATTTTTTCTTCTTCATTGCTAGTTTTATTATCTATCTCAGGATTTTTACTAACAACTTCTTTTTCCTCAATAACTGTTGTTTTCTTCTCTTCAGTATCCTTTGAAGTTTCTATAACATTATGAATATCTTCAAGTTTTTCTTTGTTTTCGTTTTGTTTACCTACTACTACTGTTTCTTTATCAGGTATTTTTAAAGAATCTTCAGAACTAGGTGTATCTGCTAGAATTACCTCATTAGGGACATATGCTGCTAAAATAACTGCAGCTGTGGTTAGTGACAATACTGTACTTTTTTTCATTTTAATTCCTTACATATTTATTTAACTTCCAATAGATAGAAAACTTTAACTTTGCTAGCCTTTGTTATAAAAAGTTTTACTAAGTATTATCTAGGAAATAGAGTAGTACATTTATATATAATTGTTAGCTCTCTGAAAAATAGTATATCAATTAAAAAAATTTAAGTCAAGAAAAAATTAATACAGGTTAATTTTTTTATTAATGTGTGTTAATTTTGTAGAGTCCAAAGCTTTCGTGGTTAACTGGAATACATTATAAGCACATTATTCACACCATCAAGAATAGTAGGAATGAAGTTGAACCACTACTAAAACCATCAAAAACTCAGTTAAGTTTGGAAGTGAATCTTGCCTACGATATTCCATCAACTCACGAAGCGAGAATGATTAGCCTCTTTGTGGACAGTATTCCTTGCCAAGTGCTACCGGAAGAAACTTCTCACATTAGTCGCCCTGCCTTTCATCCAGCTATACTCATGAAGATGATCCTGTTCACTTATGCTCGTCAAGTGTTCTCTGGACGTAAAATCGTTCAAATGTCATTCCCATGAAATGGTTGAGCCAAGATACCTGTGTTAGCTATAAAACGATTAATAACTTCCGCTTCAGTAAACATGCCAACAACCTAATCAAAATTGACTAAAAAGTACCAGACGAGCACAGATAATCCAATGAACTGGGAATATCTTGAGGACACGGACCGATTTATAAAGCCCGATGGCCTAGTTTATTCCTTTAAGAACTACTCTAGTCGAACTGATAAGGATGGCTTTCAACGTGATTTCAAGATTTACGAGGCGGATAAAGTTCAAGATACTCCTGAGTTAGAACAGTTAGCTAAAACAGATAGTGGAAATCAGAAACAAATCCATTATAATCCTACTTGGAATTACTTTAAGGAACTCCTTAAGCAAACATAACATAGTGAAGAAGGCTCTCGAATCTATGCAAAACAGAAAATCGATGTTGAACCCGTTTTTGGTAGATTGAAGAGTGTTTTTGGCGTGCGCAGAGTGCATGTCAGAGGTAAACAAGCTGTCGCAACAGAGATAGGATTCATCTTTATGAGCATGAATCTCACCAAGTTGGCCAAGAATCTAGCCTCTAAAACATCCACTATTCAAAAACCACACAGTGTTTCTTTCAGCTTGATTATATTCAAGACTGGAATCACTGTGTGGTTTTATTTGGAAGCTGGTTTTTGCCAACCTTTTTCTTTATTCTGTTTCTTCTTCACTTTCTTCAGCTTTGACAGGTAGAGGTTCATAGGCTCTGATAATTTGAGCTACAACTGGATGGCGAACCACATCCTTAGCTGAGAAATGAACAAAGTCAATCTGGTGAATATTCTTGAGTTTTTCCTGAGCATCAATCAAACCTGACTTGACATTACGTGGCAGGTCAATCTGACTAATATCCCCATTGACAATCATCTTAGAATTAAAGCCTAAACGAGTCAAGAACATCTTCATCTGCATGATAGTCGTATTTTGCGCCTCATCGAGAATGACAAAGGCATCATCCAAGGTACGCCCACGCATATAGGCAAGTGGAGCAATTTCAATAATTTCACGTTCCATAAGACGGGTTGTTTGATCTTTCCCAAGAATCTGGTACAAGGCGTCATAAACTGGTCGTAAATAAGGATCGACCTTTTCCTTGAGATCACCTGGAAGAAAACCTAAGCTCTCTCCTGCTTCTACTGCTGGACGTGTCAATATGATTCGCTTGACTTGTCCACGCTTGAGAGCTGTTACGGCCAAAGTTACTGCTAAGAAGGTCTTACCTGTTCCTGCCGGCCCAATCCCAAAGGTCACATCGTGTTGCTTGACACTATTCACAAAAAGCTTTTGACCCAAGGTTTTAACACGGATGGGCTTACCTGTATTATCCTTGATAATCTCTTCTTCATAGAGGGCGACAAACTTATCTATTTCATTATTCTTAACCATGGTAATGGCTGTCACCACATCCGGAGTTCCAACAGTCATTCCACGATTGACCAAGACCATCAAGGCTTGGATAACTTGGCGGGCTTCCTCACAAGCCGATTCCTCCCCCAAGACTTGTACAATCTCTGTACGAGCATGGATGATGACATCTAACTCATCCTCCATCAAACGAAGATGGCGCTCATTAGAACCAAAAAGATGAAACAAATCATCTGGATGACTAAGCTGAATGTCTATTGAATGTTCCTTCAAATAAAGAACCTCTCTAACTCTTTAATTTCGTTTTATCATTTTTGTTTTCTTTTAGGTGAACTAGTCTTCAAGTCCCCATCATCTTGACAATAGGTCACAGACAAAGCTAGTTGCCAAATAATGGGAAAATTTCTCATAAAAGATAAACTGAATGACTATATTATAGCAAAGAGGCTGAGAAATTACTATCCCCAACCCCATCTAGTGGTCTTAATGTTCTAGATATTCTTGCCAAATTCGATCAAAGTCTCCCATATTAAAGGAAAAGCTAGCATGTTCCTCTAAAAAACGACTGACTTGATCGAAATCATCTGTATGCTTTGGGAAGGCAGACTCCTCAAAAGCCAAATCCGCTAAAATTGCTTTGGGACTATTGCTTTTAGGATTGCGCTCGGTCATCAGCCAAGTGTAAAATGATTTTCTCATAAGCCTCCCTAAATTAACTCTGTACCAAACTGGTCTTGTTTGATTTTTCCAGCTTTCATTAAACCACCAAGTGCTTTTTTAAATTGACCTTTAGAAATACCAAAGGTAGCCTTGATATCATCTGGTGATGACTTATCATTCAAGGTCATGAAGCCACCATTGGTTTCCAAGTAAGTCAGAATCATTTGTGCATCATTTTCCAACATCTCAAAAGAGCGTGGTTTTAAAGAGAGATTAAGAGTTCGGTCAACCTCACGGAAACCAATGACACGCGCATCTAGCACTTGGCCCAAACGTGGTTCTGCATAGCGCTCACTTGGATGGATAAATCCAAGCATGTTGTTTTCTGGTAAATAGACGAAGGTTCCTGATAATTTGAGACGGTATACAATTGCAGGCCAATTTTGATTCTGCATGTTATTGTAGGCAGGACGTGCCAATCGTTGGAAATCTTCCTGATAAGCTAAGATTCCCCAGATACGGTCCTTCTTATCCACTTCTAGACGAATATAAAGTCGATCACCTTTCTTTGGCCAGAGTTCTTTCAATTCAGGCAGGATATCAAGTGACACAACGATTTCCTTGTCAGGAAGCCCTGTATCAACAAAGACTCCCAAGTCTTTACGAACTTCCGTTACGGTTCCCCAACCAAATTGTTCCTGAGTGGCAGTCACTTCTAGAGTTGTCAAGCGGTGCTTTTGCTTCATGTCTGTGTAGGCAAAACCTTTGACCGTATCACCAACTGTATGCTGACCTTCTTCTTTAGCTAGGGCATAAGTTTGACCATCCTTTTGAACAAAGTAAAAACGGTCATTTTCATCGATGATGAGTCCAACGATAAAACTTGCAAGATTTGTATTCATATTTCCTTCTTTCGAATAAAACTCAGCCAGCAATGCCAACTGAGTTTTTCTGTTTATTTCTTAGACTTCCAAGATTTCTTTTTCTTTGTTGGCAGTCATTTCGTCGATGTGTTTAACAGCATCGTCTGTTGCTTTTTGAATATCTTTTTCAAGAGTCTTCAATTCGTCTTCAGTGATTTCTTTAGCTTTTTCTTGTTTCTTAGCCTCGTCCATAGCATCACGACGGATATTACGGATAGCAACTTTAGCATTTTCACCGACTTTTTTCACTTCTTTAGCAAGGTCGCGACGAGTTTCTTCTGTAAGAGCTGGGATTACCAAGCGAATAACAGAACCATCGTTAGCTGGTGTAATACCTAAGTCTGAAGCATTCAAAGCACGTTCGATATCTTTCAAAGATGATTTGTCAAATGGTGTTACCAACAAAACACGCGCTTCTGGGATTGTGATAGAAGCAATTTGGTTAAGTGGTGTTTCAACACCATAGTACTCAACGTGGATGCGGTCAAGCAAGCTAGCATTAGCACGGCCAGCACGAATACTTCCAAACTCACGAGCAAGTGAGTGGTGAGATTGGGTCATTCTCTCTTTTGCTTTTTCTACGATTGCGTTTGCCATAATGATTTCTTATTCCTTTTCTTCGATATTATTTGAAACTGTAGTTCCGATATTTTCACCAAATACAACACGTTTAATATTTCCTGGTTGGTTCATGTTGAAAACAACCAAGTCAATATCATTGTCCATTGAAAGTGTTGAAGCTGTTGAGTCCATGATACGGAGACCTTTATTGATCACGTCACGGTGAGTCAACTCTTCAAATTTAACGGCTGTCTTATCCTTTTTAGGATCAGCGTTATAGACACCGTCAACACCATTTTTAGCCATCAAGATAGCGTCCGCTTCAATCTCAGCTGCACGAAGAGCCGCTGTTGTATCTGTTGAGAAGTATGGTGAACCAATTCCCGCACCAAAGATAACAATGCGTCCTTTTTCAAGATGACGAAGGGCACGACCACGAACGTAAGGTTCTGCTACTTGTTGCATGGCAATGGCTGTTTGAACACGTGTATCCACACCAACTTGTTGCAATGAATCTGCCATTACAAGAGCATTCATAACGGTTCCGAGCATTCCTGTATAGTCTGCTTGTACACGATCCATTCCAGCTTCTGCAGCAGGTTCTCCACGCCAGAGATTTCCTCCACCAATAACGAGGGCAATCTCAATACCTAAGTTATGAACTTCCTGAATTTCTTCAGCCATTGCTTGAACAGTTTTGATATCAATTCCGACACCACGTTCTCCAGCAAGAGCCTCACCTGATAACTTAATCAAAATACGTTTATATTTGGGTTCCACCTGACTTCGCTCCTTTATTTTATTCAAACTATTTTATCACAATTTCTAAGATTTTTATAGTATCATGAGTATTTCTTTTAAAAAAATTAGATAGTTAAAAATTCCTCTAAATCAGCCAAGGCACGCTCTGCAATTTTTTCATAACGAGCCTTCTTATCACGAATGCGGTCGCCTTCCAATTCCTTGATAATTCCGAAATTGACGTTCATTGGTTGGAAGTGTTTACTATCAGCATGGGTGATGTAATGAGCTAGACTTCCAATTGCTGTTGTCTCTGGGAAAATAGCAGGACTTTCTCCCTTGAAAAGACGAGCTGCGTTAATACCAGCTACTAGTCCTGATGCCGCTGACTCAACATAGCCTTCCACTCCAGTCATCTGACCAGCAAAGAATAGATTTGGCTGTTTCTTAGAACGATAGGTCTGCTCAAGAAGATTTGGTGAATCCATATAAGAATTACGGTGCATAACTCCATAGCGAACAAACTCAGCGTTTTCAAGACCTGGAATCATTTGGAAAACACGTTTTTGTTCTCCCCATTTGAGGTGGGTTTGGAATCCAACGATATTATAAAGACTTCCAGCAGCATTGTCCTGACGAAGCTGAACTACAGCGTATGGTGTCTTAAATTCTCCGTCACGAGGACCTGTGTAATCGTCTGGATACTCTAAACCAACTGGTTTCATAGGACCATAAAGCATGGTTTTAATACCACGTTTTGCCATGACTTCAATCGGCATGCATCCTTCAAAATACTTTTCTTTTTCAAAAGAATTAAGCGGTGCTTCTTCAGCATTGACCAAAGCTTCATGGAAATCCATAAACTCTTGCTTGGTCATAGGGGCATTGAGGTAGGCCGCTTCTCCCTTATCATAACGAGACTTGAGATAGACCTTGCTCATATCTATAGTATTGACATCGATAATCGGCGCTGCCGCATCGTAGAAATAGAAACCATCGCCGTCATTAAGAGCATGAATCTTTTCAGCCAAGGCATCGCTGGTCAAAGGACCAGTCGCCACAACTGTAATAACATCTGTCGGCAATTCTGTAATTTCATCACGAACCACTTCAATCAAGGGATGGTTGGCAACTTTTTCGGTCACCATTTGGGAGAAACCATCTCGGTCCACCGCAAGGGCACCGCCTGCAGGAACACGTGTAGCTTCAGCAGATTCCAAGATAACAGAACCCAAGCGACGCATTTCTTCCTTGAGGAGCCCGACAGCATTTGTCAAAGCATCCCCACGAAGGGAATTGGAACAAACCAACTCAGCAAAATTATCTGTTTTGTGCTGGGGTGTTGACTTGACACCACGCATTTCATAAAGTTTAACTGGAATACCACGTTCTGCGATTTGGTAGGCTGCTTCAGAACCTGCCAAACCAGCACCGATAACATTGATATAAGATTGAGACACGACACTAATACCTCTTTGGGTGGAACCTAAGTTCATATCAAAACAAGGCACTGGCTTGTTTAACACCCACAAATCTTTCTATTTTTTCTTCTACTAGTATAACAAAAAAAGGGAAGAAGGCAAACTTCCCTGTTTAGTCATTTTCTTGATTTTCTTCCCAGTCGTGGTAGGCAGCGTATAGCTGGCTTTTATTCCACTGGTAAATCTTAGAGACTTCCTTGATAGCTTGATTTTTCTTCATACCTTGCTGGATACGTTCTTGGATTTCTAAGAACAAGTCCTCTTCACCCTTATCTTCTACTTCTTGACTAGCACCCTCTACAATGAGAAGACACTCGCCCTTAAGTGGTGTTTCAGAAATACTTTCTAATAACTCAGGAATAGTTCCCCGTTGGTATTCTTCATAGATTTTGGTCAATTCTCGAACCAAGACTACTGAACGATCACCGTAGACTTCTAGCATATTTTCTAGCGTATCCGCCACACGGTGAGGTGATTCATAGAAAATCTGGGTCTCTGGATAAGCTTTTTTCGCTTCGAAAAACTGCTTTTGCTGGCCTGATTTTCGTGGTAAGAAACCATAAAAAATGTGAGGTTGTGGTGCTAAGCCACTGGCAATCAAGGCAGAAATCCCTGCACTAGCTCCTGGAACTGTGACAACTGCGATATCTTCTTCAATGGCAGCCTTGACCAAATCATGCCCCGGGTCAGAAATACTAGGCATCCCTGCATCAGATACTTGGGCAAGATTTTGACCTTGTTTCAACAAACCAATCAAATCAGAAATTTTTTCCTTGGCATTATGTTCGTGAAAACTGATTTGCTTGGTTGAAATCTCAAAATGCTTGAGCAAAAGTCCCGTATTACGAGTATCTTCTGCCGCGATCCAGTCAACCTCTTTCAAGGTCTGAATGGAGCGAAAAGTCATATCATCTAGATTACCGATTGGCGTTGCGACTAGATAAAGCTTGCCGTAGGGAGTTTGTCCCTTAAAACTCTTTTGAATCTGCATACTTACTCCCTAAATAACAACTCATCACAAAACATACATTCTGCATCTTGCTCCCGACGTTGACCATAAAAGTCACGACAAACATGAAAACCATCCTCATAAATGCGACGGACATTTTCCCTTACATGTTTCGTTTTGGCTGGAGCTGTCTCCTCAACCTCTCCCAAACGTTCTCTCAGTTTATCATTTTCTAAACGAAGAGCTGTATTTTCCTCTACCAGACTCTTGAGATTTTTCTTGATAGCTTCAACGTCTGCCAAGGTTACCAACAATTGCTGTGAAAAGTCATCTAAAGCATCAAATAATTCTTTTTTATTCATTACAGCCCTTTCTATAATCTATCTTCACTTTAATTTTTTTGTAAAACCAGGTATTCCAAAGCGTTTTGAAAGCTAACATTGGCCCGCCACATTTTTCGAGTTTGGACGAGATTTTGCAAAATGTTCCGAGCAGAAACATTGAGAACCTCTTGACCAGCTAATACCTCTAAAATTCTGAGCACTTGATCTTGCTTTTCTTTATCATCAGCCAAACTCGTTAATTTTGCAACTTGCAAATAGGATTCTTTTTTATGGGCTAAAAGCCACGAAAAGAAACGTTCACTTTCATCTACTAGTGTCCAAAATCCTGCTTGATGCACTAGCTTTTCAGCCTCCGCCTGAGATTGACTAAACTGAGCCAATAACTTAGCTTTATTTTTTACTAAACCAGCCTCTTCAAGCTGTGACATTAAAGTAGACACTTGCTTCTTAAATTGGAAAATCTGTGTCCGACTTCGAATCGTTGACAACATTTGTTCCTCATCATCGGTCAAAAAGAAAATATAAATCTCACTTTGTGGCTCTTCAATAACCTTCAAGAGTGAATTTGCAGCATTCACATGCATTTTTTCTGCTTGCTCGATAATAAAGACCTGACGTTGATTTTCAATACCAGACTGGGAAAATTGACCAACTAATTCTCGAATACGCTCCGTCTTAATGACTTGATTTAGAGGTTTAATTATGGTCACATCAGGAAACTCTTCCTGCTCAATCAATTTACAATTCCGACATTTTTCACAAGGTAAAATATCAGTTTTTTCACTACAAAAGAGACTTTTAGACAAGAAAAGGGACATCTCTAAATTTCCAAAATTACCTGAAAATAGATAGGCGTGATTGAGCTGCCCTTGCTCCAAGATATGGATAAAACGTTCAAATTGTAAAGGTTGACAAGCTCTTAATTGCTCTTGCTTCATCTCCTTAATCCCATCCTATCAAAAAGTAGCTGCTGCGTATTTTCAATCACTTGATCAAGTGGTAGGCTAGCATCGATTTTTTCGATGCGATTTCCTTCTCTTTCAATAAGAGAAAGGTAACCTTGACGAACTTTTCGGTGTAGATCCAGACCTTCCATGTCCAAACGATTGACTTCCCGATTACTGTTGGCAGCAATACGTGCCAGCCCCTCTTCGACCTCAATATCAAAATAAAGAGTTAAATCAGGTTTCAGTCCATCAGTCGCAAACTGATTAAGCCAATCAATGGCATCGATATCTAAACCACGCCCAAAGCCCTGATAAGCAACAGAACTATCGATAAAGCGATCCATGATAACCAGTTTTCCAGCTGCAAGTGCTGGTAAGACCTTTTCCACCAAGTGTTGTCGACGACTAGCAATATAGAGGAGAAGCTCAGTCTTAGGATCCATTTGAGTATGACTAGGATCTAGGATAACTTCGCGAATTTTTTCTCCAATTAAGACCCCACCTGGTTCGCGCGTTGTTAAAACTTCTACTCCCCTATCCTCTAATACAGGGATTAGGGCTTCAAGAACGCTTGTTTTTCCTGCTCCCTCTGGTCCCTCAAGAGAGACTAAAAATCCTTTTGACATGTCTGACTCATTTCTATTTTTCTCTCTTCTATTCTATCAAAAAAATGGGGATTTGTGAAAAGCTTTTTTCATTTCCTTCTTTGTAAAAAAAAGAGTGTGAGTTTTAACACTCACCTCTTATTTGCCTAATTCTTGAGTTTTTTTGTAGGCTTGGTTGACAGCATCCATAACGGTTCCTCTAAAAGCATGTTCTTCTAGACTTGCTACACCAGCAATGGTTGAACCACCTGGACTGCAAACTTGGTCTTTCAAGACTCCAGGATGTTGCTGACTTTCTAGGACCATTTGACCTGCACCAACTACTGTTTGAGCCGCCATTTTCAGAGCCATTTCTCGTGGCAATCCTGTCTGAACACCTGCATCCGCCAAGGCTTCGATGAAAAGATAGACAAAGGCAGGACCACAACCTGCAAGCCCTGTTGCTGCATCTATTAAAGCATCGCTTAATTCAACTAACTGGCCAGCCTTGGCTAACAGTTGACAAAATAGTTCATTGTCTTCTGGATGACAATTTGCAGACAAGGCATAGCTAATCACTCCTTGCCCAATAGCAACAGGTGTATTAGGCATAATACGAATAATCCTATGGTGACTTGGAAGAAGACTAGCGAGTTTTTCCAAGGTCAAACCAGCTGCCATGGAAATCAAAAGAAGACTTTCTCGTTTCTCAAGGACTGGCTGATATTTAGAAAGCAGTTCTGAGAACTGTGCTGGTTTAACTCCTAGAAAAATCACATCTGCTTCTGCAAAGATTTCGTCATTGCTAGAAGCCAGACCACCATAATTGGCAATAAAAGTATCCACCTTAGCTTGACTACGATTAGCAAGGAGAATCTGATGACTCGTTTTTGCCTGCAAAACAGCCTTAGCCAAACTGGAACCCATATTCCCCAAGCCGATAAATCCAATCTTCATCTCTTACTCCCTTATCTGTCCATCACCAGTAACCACATATTTGTAGCTGGTCAATTCCTTCAAGCCCATTGGACCACGAGCATGCAATTTCTGAGTTGAAATCCCCATTTCACAACCAAGACCAAATTGGCCACCATCTGTGAAACGAGTCGAAGCATTGACATAAACCGCCGCCGAGTCTACTTGATCTGTAAAGTAAGCTATAGCATCAGCATTTTCAGTCACAATCGCATCCGAATGATGGGTGCTGTGGGCTTCGATATGCTCTACAGCTTCATCAAGACTAGAAACTACTTTTACAGCTAGGACATAGTCCAAAAACTCGGTGTCAAAGTCTTGTGGCTCTGCTGCTATACCTGAAATAAATTGACTAGCTTTTTCATCTAAACGGAATTGAATAGGTTCAAGACCAGCTTCCTTTCGATCGGCAACCAGAACTTGCTCCAAGCGAGGAAGGAAGCTTGCCGCCTTGTCTTGATGAACAAGCAGCACTTCCATGGCATTGCAGACTGAAGGACGACTAGTTTTAGCGTTATTGATAATAGACAGCGCCTTGTCTTCATCTGCATCCTTGTCAACGTAAACATGAACAATCCCTGTACCTGTCTCGATAACAGGCACAATTGCATTCTCAACGACAGCATTGATCAAACCAGCCCCTCCGCGAGGAATAAGAAGATCTAGATAACCCTTAGCCTTCATCATGGCATAACTACTTTCACGGCTAGTATCTTCTACTAATTGAATGACGTCTGGATGAATGGTGGTAGTCTCCAAGCCCTTCTTCAAGGCTGTAACAATAGCATGAGCTGTTTGGTAGGCATCCTTACCGCTACGAAGAACAACCGCATTTCCACTCTTGAGAGCAAGGGCAGCTGCATCAGAAGTCACATTTGGACGACTTTCATAGATAATGCCAATAACACCCATAGCCACACGCTTCTTAGTAATGACCAAACCATTTTCAAGCTGACTTGTTTCTAGGACTTCACCGATTGGATCTGGTAAAGCAACCACATCACGAATGCCTGTTGCCATCGCTTGGATACGACTTGCATCCAAATAAAGACGATCGAGCATAACATCTGAGATTTTCCCCTTAGCCGCTTCCATATCTCGAGCATTAGCCGCTAAAATCTCCTCAGTAGCTGTCAATAAGTGATCGGCCATAGCTAGCAAGGCTTGGTTTTTTACTGTTTCACTAGCAGTATTGATGGTTTTTTTAACTGCCTGTACCAGTTCAAATTGTTCTTGTGTACTTACCATAGTTTACCTCTAAAATTCTGTAAAGAGTAGTTGGATTTCAGGAGTGATAGAAATCCAGTCATCACGATGAATCAGGACTCCCTTGGCTTTTTGAGATCGAAGGACATCTTTCAGTCCCGATGCACCTAGTTGTACTCTACCTTTTCCGAGTGATTTTCCAGTTTCCTTATCAAAAACCGTAACAATATCGCCATAAGAAAAGTTGCTCTCAACATCTACAACACCTGATAAAAGTAGACTTTTACCGTGTTGAGAAAGAGCTTCTGCAGCACCTTTATCAACCCAAATTGCTCCCTGACTTTTGGCATAAAAGGCTAGCCACTGCTTCTGGGTACGGAGCCCCTTCTCCTGTGCAACAAAGAAAGAACCATCAAGAGTTTCTTCAGCTGCTTCAATTAAAGCATCAGGTTTCAAGGATGAACAGATATAAACCGGCACTCCTGACTCTGTTGAGATGGTCGCTGCCTTTATCTTAGTCAGCATACCACCAGTTCCGTTTGAAGATCCTGCTCCACCTGCCATATCAATAATTTCACGATTGATGGTCTCGATTCGCTCCAAGCGTTTAGCCCTTGGATCCGAGTTAGGATTTCCAGTATAAAGACCGTCTACATCCGTTAAGAGGACTAAAAGATCTGCCTGCACCATTGCTGCAACCTGGGCACTGAGCGTATCATTATCTCCGACCTTGAGTTCATCAATAACGACACTGTCATTTTCATTGATAATAGGAATCGCACCACGATTAAGCAGGACTGACAAAGCTTGATGGGCATTTTTATAACGTCGCTTATCGACAAAATCATCCTGAGTTAGCAAGATTTGCGCTGAAACAATCTGTCTTAAGAGCAAATTTGTTGTGTATTCTTCCAAAAGCAAACCTTGACCAACCGCAGCTGAAGCCTGCTTATCCGCAATCTTTGTCGGTCGTTTCTTAAATCCTAAGGCTCCGAAACCTGCTGCAACAGCCCCAGAAGACACCAAAATCAGCTCATGACCAACTTCATGTAGCATTGCAAGCTGTTGTGTGATAGCTTTTACTTTACTGCGAGATAAACTTCCATCTTTATGAGTCAAGGACGAAGTTCCTACTTTAAATACGATACGCTTGTACTTCATATTTTTCTCCAAATTTAATATTTAACCATTTTACCATGATTTTATGAAATTGTAAAAAAGGAACTCTCTCACTTTTGATCGAAAAAAAAGAACCTTGCAAAGCAAGATTCTTTTAGTGTCTGACTTAAATAATTGTTCTTCTGGGAACTAAATCGAATTAAGCTTCGATTTCTGTAACCATACCTGAACCAACAGTACGTCCACCCTCACGGATAGAGAATGTAGTACCTTGTTCTACGGCGATTGGGTGGATCAACTCAACGTCGATTGTCACGTTATCACCTGGCATTACCATTTCAGTACCTGCTGGAAGTTCGATTGAACCTGTAACGTCAGTAGTACGGAAGTAGAATTGTGGACGGTAGTTGTTGAAGAATGGAGTGTGACGTCCACCTTCTTCTTTAGTAAGGATGTAAACTTCACCTTTGAATTTAGTGTGTGGGTTGATTGAACCTGGTTTAGCGATAACTTGTCCACGTTCGATTTCGTCACGTTGAACACCACGAAGAAGGACACCTACGTTGTCTCCTGCAAGACCTTCGTCAAGTTGTTTACGGAACATTTCAACACCAGTAACAACAGCTTTTTTAGTTTCTTCTTTGATACCAACGATTTCGATTTCGTCGTTGACACGAACAGTACCACGGTCGATACGTCCTGAAGCAACTGTACCACGTCCAGTGATTGAGAATACGTCTTCGACTGGAAGAAGCAATGGTTTGTCAGTGTCACGTTCTGGTTCTGGAATGTACTCATCAACAGTGTTCATCAATTCCATGATGATGTCTTCGTATTTAGAGTCACCTTCAAGAGCTTTAAGAGCTGAACCTTGGATAACTGGAAGATCGTCACCTGGGAAGTCGTATTCTGAAAGAAGATCACGGATTTCCATTTCAACCAATTCAAGCAATTCTTCGTCGTCAACCAAGTCGATCTTGTTCATGAAGACGATAAGGTGTTTAACACCAACCTGACGTGAAAGAAGGATGTGCTCACGAGTTTGTGGCATTGGTCCGTCAGTTGAAGCTACTACAAGGATAGCTCCGTCCATCTGAGCAGCACCAGTGATCATGTTTTTAACGTAGTCCGCGTGTCCTGGAGCGTCGATGTGAGCGTAGTGGCGTTTTTCAGTTTCGTACTCAACGTGCGCAGTGTTGATTGTGATACCGCGTTCGCGTTCTTCTGGAGCAGCATCGATAGACGCATAGTCTTTAGGTTGGTTAACTGCTGAAGGCAAGCGACGTGCCAAAACAGTTGTGATAGCTGCAGTTAGGGTAGTTTTACCGTGGTCAACGTGTCCGATAGTACCAATGTTAACGTGTGGTTTACTACGATCGTATTTTTCTTTTGCCATTTGAGTAAAAGCCTCCAATAAAATATATTTTATAGATAGACAGTAGGCAATACAGTCTAACTTTCCTTACTATTTTATCAAATTTCAGCTAAATTGCAAGTGTTTTACAAAGTTTTTGTGAATTATTCTTATTCTCGCTCTAGTTCCTCTACCAATTTATTTAAAATATCTATAAATTGGCTTATTTTTAGAAAAAAAGAACCAGACTGGATCTAGTTCTTTCATTCTGATAAGTACTTTTCTTCTTTTGCTTCCTTGTGATTTTCATACAATCTAGCTAAGAATTTGGAAATCTCTTTTAAAATTGAGTAGGTTGGAACAGCAACAATCATACCTACCACACCGTAAATATTACTTGATAACAAGAGCAAGACTAAAATAGTAATTGGATGGACCTTCATAACTCCACCTACAATACGTGGATACAAGATATTTCCATCAATTTGCTGGATAATCAACATATAAATGACAGCGATAATCATTTTGTGAGGATCTGTAAAAAGGTTAGAGATAATCATTGGGATCAAGCCGATACTTGGTCCAACATAGGGAATCAAATTAGCCAAACCAGAGAAAATAGCAAACACCAAGGCATACTTCAATCCGACCACACTATAGCCAATAAAAGCCAAACATCCAATAATGACTGCATCGATTGAAACACCGCTAATATAACGAGCAATAGTGGTATTCAAATTTGTTAATAAACCAGATATATGCAGTTTATCTCGTTTTAGGACAGTCCTCTCAAGCATTGGTAAAAACTTATGTCCGTCTAGCAAGAAGTAAATCAAGAAAACTGGTGTCATGATGATGATCAAGACTGTGCTTACGAGTGCAGATAAAATACTTCCAACACTATTTGTCACGCTATTTAAGATGTTTTGTAAAATATCAACATAAGAGAGATTTAGTTGTTGAACGGTTTGTTGAACATCTATATTTTGAAAGGCTGGATATTTTGATAATTCTAAGACTAGATCTTGGAGACGACTATAAATATCTTGACTAGAGTTAATCAAGCTACTCAACTGATTGATTAAAATAGGTAAAAGATAGACAACGCCTATCACAATGGTTCCAATTAAGGCGCAAAGTGTTAACAAAATCCCAATTATTCGATTAATCTTGCACTTCTTCTCAAGAAAAATAACGATTGGATTGGTAATGTAATACAAAAAGCCTCCTAACAAAAAAGGAATCATAATTGTATTTAGAACACTAACGAAGGGTGTAATAATGGCACCCATTTCTCTCCATAGATAGAAAATTAAGGTTATTAATAGGATTTCAGTTGTCCAGAAGAACAATTTATTTCTTCGAAACATAAGTCACCTCCTCTTTTCACTATTTTACCACATTTCAAAAAAGATTGATAACCTTCATCAAAAAATCAAGAATATTTTTTGTCTTTGTGATAGAATAAAGTTACTATGAAGAAATTATTTTTAACCTTAATCACATTATTTTTATTCGGTTCTGCTACCACTGTTTCTGCTCAGGATTTTGATGTGGCTGCAAAACATGCTATTGCCGTAGAAGTTAACAGCGGAAAGATTTTATATGAAAAAGACGCGACTCAACCTGTCGAAATTGCTTCTATCAGTAAAATCCTCACTGTTTATCTAGTCTATGAAGCCTTGGAACAAGGAAAAATCACCCTTTCTACTCCTGTAGAAATCTCAGATTATCCTTACCAGCTCACTACCAATTCTGAAGCAAGTAACGTTCCTATGGAAGCTCGTAACTACACAGTTGAGGAATTGCTAGAAGCTACTCTGGTATCCAGTGCTAACAGTGCAGCCATTGCCCTAGCTGAAAAAATTGCTGGCTCTGAAAAAGACTTCGTTGATATGATGAAGGCCAAACTACTGGAATGGGGGATTCAAGATGCTACCCTCGTCAATACAACTGGTCTAAATAATGAAACTCTTGGGAATAATATCTATCCTGGTTCTAAGAAAGATGATGAAAATAAATTGAGCGCTTATGATGTTGCTGTCGTTGCTCGTAATCTGATTCTCAAGTATCCTCAGGTCTTAGAAATCACCAAGAAACCTTCTTCGACTTTCGCTGGTATGACCATTAATTCTACTAACTATATGTTGGAGGGAATGCCTGCCTATCGTGGGGGTGTTGATGGTCTCAAAACTGGTACGACTGATAAGGCTGGAGCATCCTTTGTAGGTACTACAGTTGAAAAAGGAATGCGCATCATTACAGTTGTTCTTAATGCTGACAACCAAGATACCAATCCATATGCTCGTTTTACTGCAACTTCAGCTCTTCTAGATTATATCTCATCCAATTTTGCTCTCCAAACAATCGTCACTCAAGGAGAAAGCTACCAAGATAGCAAATCTCCAGTTTATGACGGAAAGCAAGATACGGTTACAGCAGTTGCTAAAGAAGATATAAAAATTGTTCAACGTCTCGGTAGTCGAGCACAGTCATCTGTTACTTACACACCTGATAGTACTGAGCATACTGCACCACTTGAAGCAGGAACAGTTGTTGGCCATCTCACTTATGAAGATAAAGATCTAGTCGGGCAAGGTTACATCACTACTGACAAACCTAAGTTTGAAATGGTTGCAGAAAAAAATGTTGACAAAGCCTTCTTCTTAAAAGTTTGGTGGAATCGATTTGTTCGATTTGTTAATGAAAAACTATAAAAAAATCGCGAAAATCGCGATTTTTTCTTTATTCATTTTAAGCTACAGTCGAATGTTTATAGCCATAAGTAAAGTAGATAATAACTCCTATTAACAAGGCAATTCCAAATGCCATCCATGTTTCAAGAGTATACTGTAACATAAATGAGAGGCAGATCAGAATAGATAAGATTGGTAAAAAAGGAACTAATGGAGTTTTGAACTCGCCCTCTTTTGGCAAGCCCTTGTCTTTTCTCAGTTTGATAATACCGTAGGCTAGGAGAATAAGATAGGCTAAGGTACAGATATTAAGAAAGGCTGCAATACTTGCTAGTGGGAAGTTCCCAGCTGCAATGGCTGAAACAAGACCTGTTAAGATGGTTGCATTCTTTGGAACGCGACTAGTCTTGGTCACTTCTTTAAAGCTTTGAGGCAAGAGTCCATCGCGGGCCAAGCTATAAATCATTCGTGACAAGGCGTAGGTCATTGAAATACATACCGTAATCAAGGTAAAAATCGCAACAAGAGAAACATAATTAGCTGCCCAACCAATACCGATATTTCTCAAAGCGAAGGCTACTGCATCATCTACATTGAGCTTGCTATAATGAACAATCCCTGTCAATACTAGAGTGACTAGTGCATAAAGTATAGTTACAATAGTTAAGGATAAAACAATTCCACGCGGTACATTCTTCTGGGGGCTTTGAATTTCATCAACTGCCATAGAAATGGACTCAAACCCTAAGAATCCAAAGAACATGAGTGAAGCACCTGCCATAATCCCAGTGCTTCCACCATAAATCTGACCAAAGCCAAATGGTGCAAAGTCTGCCCAATTTTCAGGTTTAATGTACCAAATACCAACTAGGATAAATAAGGCAAGGGCAGAAAATTTTAAAACAACAAGAATAGAATTAAAACGAAGAGCTGCTTTCGAATTCAATAAGACCAGTCCCGTAACGAGGACGAGAACTAGAATTGGCAGGAGGTCAAGATAGGTCCCTTGCTCTGGATTAAAGGTCCCATTTAAGGCTTGAGGCATAGAAATACCATAATGGCTAAGCAAACCTTTAAAATAGGCCGCCCAACCAGAAGCAACACCTGAAACTGCTGTCATAAATTCCATAATGGTTAACCAACCAGCTATCCAGGCTGGGAATTCACCCAGAATTGCATATAAATAACTATAAGCACCCCCAGTTGCTGGAACACGAGAGGCAAATTCTGCGAAAAAGAGAGCAGATAAGGACACACAGATCGCAGAAATCACGATAGATACCACAAGAGAAGGTCCTGCTAGTGTTGCTGCTGCAGTTCCTGTAATGGTAAAGATACCTGTTCCCACCATAGCACCAATTCCCAAAAGAATTAAATCCCATAATTTCAAATGGCGGTGCATTTCCGTTTTACCTAGACTAACGTCTTTGGTTCTAAAAATATTCATATTTCATCCCCCACTTTATGTGATTGTATTATTTTAACATACAAAAGACTTTTTGTGAATATTTATAAGTATCTTTCGTCAAAAAAACTGAGAGTGGGACAGAAATCGGTAATTCGTTAGAATACGATTTCGTCGTCCCACCTCCGCACAGTTGAGTAGGGCTGTAAAAGCTGATGAAATCAGCGTAGTAGAGCCCACTCAACCACTGCGTCTTGCTCGACAATCCAAAGACAATTGAGAGGCTAGGACTTTTGTCCCAGCCTCAGTTTCTGTTCATAAAGTTTATCCGACTGACCCTTCCATTTCATAGCTAATCAAGCGGTTCAGCTCAACTGCATATTCCATTGGAAGTTCTTTTGTAAAGGGTTCTACAAATCCCATAACAATCATCTCAGTTGCCTCAGATTCCGACAATCCACGGCTCATGAGATAATAGAGTTGTTCTTCAGAAATCTTAGAAACCTTGGCTTCGTGTTCCAAAGCAACTTGCGAGTTATGGATTTCATTAAATGGAATAGTATCTGATGCTGACAAGTCATCCATGATAATGGTGTCACACTCAATGTGAGAAACAGATTTCTTAGAGTTTTTATTAAAGGTTACTTGTCCACGGTAGTCAACCTTTCCTCCGCCTTTAGCAATAGACTTAGACACGATAGATGAACTAGTATGTGGAGCATTGTGAATCATCTTAGCACCAGTGTCCTGATGCTGTCCAGCATTAGCAAAGGCGATAGAAAGCATAGTTCCACGCGCCCCTTCTCCATCAAGGTAAACTGATGGATATTTCATAGTTGTTTTGGCACCCAAGTTTCCATCAATCCACTCAACTGTCGCATCTTTCAAAGCTTTAGCACGTTTAGTTACCAAGTTATAAACGTTGTCAGACCAGTTTTGAATAGTCGTATAACGCATATAAGCTCCGTCTAAAGCGAAAATTTCTACAATGGCAGCGTGTAAGCTGTTGCTTGAATATGTTGGCGCTGTACATCCTTCTACGTAGTGGACACTTGCTCCCTCATCAACGATGATTAAGGTACGTTCAAACTGACCTGTATTTTCGTTATTGATACGGAAATAGGTTTGAAGCGGAATATCTACCTTGACACCTTTTGGTACATAGATAAAGGTTCCACCAGACCATACTGCTGAGTTGAGGGCAGCCAACTTGTTATCTGTCGGCGGTACTAACTTCGCAAAATATTGCTTAAACAAGTCTGGGTATTCCTTAAGGGCAGAATCTGTATCTGTAAAGATAATTCCTAACTTCTCAAATTCTTCCTTCATGTTATGGTAAACCACTTCTGACTCATACTGGGCAGAAGCTCCAGCTAGATAGGCACGCTCAGCCTCAGGAATCCCGATTCGTTCAAAGGTTTCTTTGATTTTTTCAGGAACGTCATCCCAAGAACGGGCTGGTTTATCAGATGGTTTTTGGTAGTAGATCAAGTCATCAAAGTCAATCTCTGACAAGTCTGCTCCCCAAGTTTGCATGGGCATTTTTTTGAAGGTTTCATAAGATTTCAAACGGAATTCCAGCATCCACTCAGGTTCTCCCTTAGCTGCTGATAGTTCACGAATGACATCTTCATTCAATCCTTTTCCTGTCGATAGGACAGGCTCTACATCGTCATGGAAACCAAATTTATATTCACCAAGGTCAATTGGTTTTGGTTCTACTCTTTCTTCAGCCATAATATCCTTTCTTTCATTCTTTATTTCTAATGATTTATAAGACAAAGAAAGCTTGTCTTATTTATTTTCTTGGTCTTCAATTGTTTTTTTAAGGGCATTCCAAGCTAGGGTTGCGCATTTGATTCTTTGAGGGAATTTGGCAACTCCTGATAAGAAAGCTGCATCTCCAAGTTGGTCTTGACGCTCATCCTTTTGACCTTGAACCATTTCAGAAAAGATGGTTGCAAGCTCTAGGATTTCTTGCTTGGTCTTGCCCAAAACTGCATCTGTCATCATGCTAGCAGAGGCAGTTGAAATCGTACAACCAGAGTTTAGAAAAGCGATATCTTCCAAACGATCGTCAGCACCAAACTTGACAGAGAGATTAATCACATCACCACAGGTTGGATTGTTGAGACTGATTTGTTCAGCATCTTCTAAATTCCCTTGATGATGTGGATTTTTCGAATGGTCCGCTACCACCGCCATATAGAGGCTATCTAGTTTAGAAAGTGCCATTGAAAAACTCCTTTGTCTTTTGTAAAGCATCGACCAGCTTGTCGCAATCTGCCTTGGTATTGTAGATATAAAAACTTGCGCGAGCTGTTGCTGGGACATCCAAATATTGAAGCAGAGGTTGAGCACAATGGTGACCGGCACGAACTGCTACTCCTTCATAATCCAGAGCTGTCGCAAGGTCGTGAGGATGAAGGTCCCCTAGATTAAAGGCAATAACACCTGAACGCTGAGCCAAATCTTGCGAACCGTAAATGGTCAAACCTTCAATTTCCTGCAATTTTGGAAAGACATATGCAATCAGTTCTTGTTCATGAGATTCAATGGCATCCATACCAATGTTTTCAAGATAATCCACGGCAGCTGCAAGTCCAATAGCTCCTGCCATATTGGGAGTTCCAGCCTCGAATTTCCAAGGTAACTCCTTCCAGCTAGCAGATTGCTCATAGACGAAATCAATCATTTCGCCACCAAATTCAACTGGTGACATTTGTTCCAGATACTTTTCTTTACCGTAAAGGACGCCAATCCCAGTTGGACCAGCCATCTTGTGACCTGAAAAGGCAAAGAAGTCCACATCCAAATCCTGTACATCAATCTTCATATGAGGTGTAGACTGAGCACCATCCACCACCATAATAGCTCCAACTTGGTGAGCTATTTGAGTGATTTCTTTGATAGGATTAACCACTCCAAGAACGTTTGATGCGTGAGCTAGTGAAACAAATTTAACTTTGTCAGTCAATTTAGAACGCAAGTCATCCATATCCAGAGCTCCATCTTTGAGATAGACATAAACAAGCTCCGCACCAGTCTTTCGACAAGCTTCCTGCCATGGAATAATATTGGAATGGTGTTCCATGACTGAAATCAAGACCTGATCTCCCTCAATCAAGATTTCCTCAGCGAAACGTGCCACCCAGTTGAGACTAGTCGTAGTTCCTCTAGTGAAGAGTACTTCCTTTGTCGAACCTGCGTTGATGAACTTGCGAATGGTTTCGCGAGCAGCTTCATAAGATGCTGTCGCACGCTCTGCCAAAGTATGAACCCCTCGGTGAACATTGGCATTGTCCTGTTCATAGTAGCGATTAATAGCTTCAAGAACAGCTAGTGGTTTTTGTGTCGTCGCAGCATTATCCAAATAAACCAGAGGTTCGTCATTGACAATCTGGTCTAAAATCGGAAAATCCTTGCGAATCACTTCTGCATCTAACATAGACTTCCCCTTAGCGTTTTGACAATTTTTCTTCGATCGTCGCAATCATTTCATCACGAACTTCCTTGACAGGGATCTCAACAATAACTGAGCCAAGGAAACCACGGACAACTAAACGTTCTGCAGTGGCTTTGTCCAATCCACGGCTCATAAGGTAGTACATATCTTCTGGATCAACTTGACCAATAGAAGCCGCGTGTCCTGCAGTAACGTCATTTTCATCAATCAAAAGGATTGGATTGGCATCTGAACGCGCTTGGTCTGAAAGCATCAGAACACGGCTCTCTTGTTGCGCATCTGCTCCCTTAGCACCCTTGATGATATGGCCAATACCGTTGAAGGTCAAAGTTGCTTTTTCAAGAATAACACCATGTTGGAGGATATTACCGATAGAGTTGCAACCATAGTTAGTTACTCGAGTATCAATCCCTTGCACCTGACGACCACTTGAAAGAGCTACGACCTTGAGGTCCGCATGGCTACCATTTCCAAGTAAGTCACTATCAAAATCCGCAACGACATTTCCTTCGTTCATGACACCGATAGCCCAGTCAATACTTGCATCGTTACCTAGTTTACCTCGGCGGCTAATGTAGGCAGTAACATTCTCACCAAGACGATCAATTGCAGCAAATTTCACTTGAGCACCAGAACGTGCAATCACTTCAACAGTGATATTAGCAGTCGCCTTAGCACTATCCTCACCGCGTGATTCTAAACGTTCGAGGTAGCTGATTTTAGAGTTTTTACCTGCAATGATCAGAATATGCTTGTTAAATGGCACATCACTATCACTATCTTGGTAGAAAATTCCTTCGATTGGTTCTGTGATTTCGACATTGTCTGGAATATAGAGAACAGCGCCACTATTAAAGTAAGCTGTGTGGTAGGCTGCCAATTTGTCATCGTCGTATTTTACTGATGACATGAAAAATTCTTCTACAAGTTCTGGAATTTCTTCTAAAGCCGAATGGAAGTCTGTAAAGACCACTCCTTGTTCAGCCAAGTTAACTGGAATTTGCTCAAAAACAGTTTGCGTTCCAACTTGCACCAATTTCAAGTGATTATCTAAAGCAGTGAAATCAGGAACATTTGCTGATGGCTCGCTTTCTGTAATCGTTCCATCCCCCAGATTCCAACGATGGAATTTCACACGTTCAATGACTGGTAATTCCAAACTCTCAATCTTGTCAAAAGCTTTTTGACGGAGATCAGCCAACCAGCTTGGTTCAGCGTGCATTTCTGAAAAAAGTTTAATAGTTTCTTTAGTCATTTACTTCTCCTAAAAGATACGAGGGAATTACAATTCTTCCTTGTAATCGTAGCCAAGTTCTTCAGCTAGTTTTGCGTATCCTTCACGTTCCAAGCGTGCAGCCAATTCTGGACCACCAGAAAGAACAACACGACCTTCCATCATAACGTGTACCACATCTGGTGTAATATAGTTCAAAAGACGTTGGTAGTGAGTAATGATCATAGCACCAAAACCTTCACCACGCATTGCATTGACACCTTTAGAGACAACTTTAAGTGCATCAATATCAAGACCAGAGTCAATCTCATCTAAGAGAGCAAAAGTTGGTTCCAACATCAAGAGTTGAAGAATTTCATTGCGTTTTTTCTCACCACCAGAGAAACCTTCGTTGAGGTAACGCTCAGCCATTTCTTCTTTCATGTTGAGCAATTCCATTTTCTCATCTAGCTTAGTGATAAATTCACGAACTGAAATCTTCTCATCATCTTCTTTACCAGCATTCATGGCTGCACGAAGAAACTCAGCATTTGTAATTCCAGGAATTTCTGATGGGTATTGCATAGCAAGGAAAAGTCCCATACGCGCACGCTCATCCACTTCCAATTCAAGAATGTTTACACCGTCAAACAAGACTTCACCTTTAGTGACTTCATAGTTTGGGTTCCCCATAATAGCAGCTGAAAGAGTAGACTTACCGGTACCATTTGGCCCCATGATAGCTGCAATTTCTCCTGTTTTAAGGGTCAAATTAACCCCTTTTAAAATTTCTTTTCCTTCAATTTCAACGTGAAGATCTTTGATCTCTAATACTGACATGATTGTTCCTTTCTTTTTCAAGGCCTTTACAGTGCTTACTAGAAACATACTTGATTTCCCTAGAAAATACGGTAAAAGGTCAATAAATATACTTTAATAGTATAACAAAAAAAAGCCTAAAAGGCTTTGATTTTGTCTAGAAGCTAGGAGCTACTTCTTCCCTTGAAAATGATCATCTATAGCGCTCACAATTTTACCCATGATATAACTCACGCGAAAATTTCTCAGGATCAAAATAGCCCAAAGCAAGGCCACGATATACCGTTGCTCCATGATGGATTCATTAAAGAAATAAGTCTCAGCAGCAGTAAAGAAGGCCATGATTATAAATTGTTGTCTGTTCATTGTATTATTTCACAAAATCCTTTTAATCTTCTGCTATGGTTACTTTATCCGCTAGGAATTCAAATCCTTGAGGAAGGACAGATTGTTCAACCTCTTCCTTAACAGAGTTTCCTTGAGACGATTTAGCCTTAGCTGAGAAATCTGCTCTGACTTCTTTCCACTCGTCCATAGATATAGCAAGAATCTCTGGAGAGAATCCCGCTGCTTGACTGAGGATATTACCAAACATAGTGTTGAGATTATCACGTTTCATGGTCTGGCCAGCATTGAAGTTAGATTCAAAAGCAAGAATGGCATGATGTTCATTGGCTGCAACAGGTTGAGAACCGACTAAAAGCGCCTTATCTGGACCTGACAAGCTTTCAATAACTTCTCCCCAAGCATTTTGGAGACGGATTAGATTTTGACGGGCCAAATCAGGATTTTCAACAGCTTCTTGGAGAATAGAATGCACCTTATTGCGATCTACACGGTAAACTGACTTGGTGTTAACTGAGCGACTTGATGTTGATGTAGCCTGCTTGGGACTTGTATTAACATTTGCTAAGGCCTGTTTCAATCTTGCAACTTCTTCTCTTAGTGATGCCAATTCACCAGCGACTTGACCTGTTATTTCAGGCTTAACTTCAAGCTCAGCTAGACGAATGGTCATCATTTCAGCATAAATCTTAGGCTGTAAGCTAGCCTTGATATCAGCTAAACTACTTGTTGCAATTCCAATCATCTCGAACAAAACAGCCTGTGAAAGACCTAGGTTATCCTTAAAGAGATCACTATAGTGAGTATTCTCCCCACCAGTTTGGACAATCAAAATATCTCGTAAATATTGCAATAAATCTGTTACAAAACGGGTCATGCTCTTTCCGTTATCAAAAATCAAATTAAGATTTTCCAAAGCACGAGTCACATCTTTTTGTGCCAAGGCAGCCACATAATTATCCAAAGCACTTAGACTAATAGTCCCAGTAATTTCCTCAGAAACAGCTGTTGTTAATCTAGCATCTTGAGTCAAGCTCAATGCTTGATCTAAAATGGACAAAGCATCCCGCATACCACCTTCTGCTCTACGAGCGATAATCTCAACAGCTTCAGTTTCATAAGCAATCCCTTCCTTCTCTAAAATATGAAAGATATGATCTCGAATATCCTGAGTTCTAATAGATTTGAACTCGAAGCGTTGAACACGAGACAAAATGGTTGCAGGAATCTTATGAAGCTCTGTCGTTGCTAGGATAAAAACAACATTAGGAGTGGGTTCTTCGAGAGTTTTCAAAAGGGCGTTGAAGGCTCCAGTTGAAAGCATATGAACCTCATCAATGATATAGACCTTATACTGAGCAATACTTGGAGCATAAGTTGATTTATCACGGATATCACGAATTTCATCCACCCCATTGTTCGAGGCCGCATCCATTTCGATAACGTCTTCCAAGCTACCGTCTGTTACAGCTTGACAGATATAACAGTTATTGCAAGGTTCTCCCCCCTCTTGATTAGGGCAGTTCATAGCCTTGGCAAAAATTTTGGCTACGCTGGTTTTTCCAGTTCCACGAGGGCCTGAAAATAGATAGGCGTGGCTTATTTTTTCCTGTTCAACAGCTTGTTTAAGAGTTTTTGCTACCACCTCTTGACCTACTAGCTGTGAAAAAGTCTGGCTTCTATATTTTCGATAAAGGGCCTGATACATTACACTTTCTCCTCAAACATTGAAAAGTTCCATTCTGTTTTATCTAGTAAAATAGATACAAACTCTTCTAAATACTTCTGATCCATTTCATCATAATCATCGACAAGCGATGAATCTAAATCTAAAACACCCAGAAGTTGTCCCTCTTTAACCATCGGCACAACAATCTCACTACGAGCACTACTATCGCAAGAAATATAGTTTGGATAGATTTTTACATCACCAACAATAACTGTTTGACGGCTAGCTGCCGATTCGCCACAAACACCTTTTCCAAGAGCGATTCGTACACATGAAACTCCACCTTGAAAGGGTCCCAAGATCAGTTCATTCCCATCAAATAGATAGAAACCTGCAAAAACAGTATTTGGAAAGCTTGTTTTTAGCAAAGCACTAGCATTAGAAAGATTAGCCAACACATTGGGCTCTCCTTCTAAAAGATAAGAGAGCTGTTCATTTATTGTTTGATAAAGTGATTCTTTTTCTGAATATAACATAAAACCATTATATCAAAAAATGCTAGTAGAAAAAAGAAAAATCCTCTGTTTTAAAAACAAAGGATTTTATTCAAATTCGAATGGATTAAAGTTCGATGTCTCCGAACAAGTCAGCCATTGAGAATCCTGTTTGAGTTTCAGGAAGTTCAAAATCACGTTTTTCTTGACGTTTTGGACGACGTGGACGTGGAGCGCGTTTTTCTTCTTTTTGTCCTTCTTCTTGAGCTGGACGTTCTTCAAGAGCTTTGATAGAAAGTGATACGCGTTCTGCATCAGCGTTAACTTCAAGAACTTTAACAGTAACTTCTTGACCAACTTTAAGAGCTTCTTTTGGATTTTCAATACGTTTGTGTGAAATTTGTGATACGTGAACAAGTCCATCGATACCTGGCAATACTTCAACAAATGCACCGAAGTCAGTCAAACGTTTAACTGTACCTTCTACAACGTCACCTTTAGCCAATTTTTGCTCAACGCCATCCCATGGTCCAGGTGTTGTAGCTTTAAGTGAAAGTGATACACGTCCTTCTTCTTCGTTAAGATCAAGGATTTTCACTTCAACTTCTTCACCAACAGTTACAACTGATTTTGGTGAAACGTTACGTTCGTGTGACAATTCAGTCAAGTGAACCAATCCATCAACACCACCAAGGTCGATGAAAGCACCGAAGCTTGTGATACGAGCAACTTTACCAGTTACTACATCACCAACAGCCAATTTACCGAATACTTCAGCACGAGCTGCTGCAGTAGCTGCTTCTACAACTTCACGACGTGAAAGGATGAAGCGATTTTCTTTAGCGTCAACTTCTTTGATTTTAGCATCAAACTCTTGACCTACAAAACGCTCAGTGTTACGTACGAAACGAGTATCCAACATTGAAGCTGGGATAAATCCACGTACACCTTCAAATTCAACAGAAAGTCCACCTTTAACAGCGCGAGTTCCTTTAACTGTAACAACTTCTTCTTCGCGTCCTACAAGTTTGTCCCATGCTTTGCGAGCTTCAAGGCGTTTTTTAGATACAAGGTATGTCACTGTATCAGTATCTTTACCAACTACTTGACGAAGTACAAGAACATCCAATACTTCACCTACTTTTACAAAGTCATTGATATCTGCATCGCGATCGTTTGTCAATTCGCGAAGAGTCAAGACACCTTCAACACCAGTTCCTGAGATTGCAACGTTAGCTTGAGTCGCATCGACTGTCAATACTTCAGCACTAACAACATCACCAGGCTCAACTTGGCTAACGCTATTTAGCAAATCTTCAAATTCGTTCATCTAAAAAATCCTCCAACAATCAAGCTTTTCTTCAGCTTGACATACTTATAATTTTTTTCCTAAGCACCCGCAAGGACATGTTCATATCATTCACGTCTTTCAATTATAAAAATAAAATACCCTAAGATATTTTTCTTTTTATCTTGAATTTATTACCTAAGAACTGGGGTAGCTGGATTCGAACCAACGCATGAGGGAGTCAAAGTCCCTTGCCTTACCGCTTGGCTATACCCCAAAAACAAGATGGAGAGAGAGGGATTCGAACCCCCGAACCCGAAGGAGCGGATTTACAGTCCGCCGCGTTTAGCCTCTTCGCTATCTCTCCGACAATTAACAGAGTCTATTATATCATGAAAATTTACAAAAAACAAGCATTATTTTGCTAAATTATAGTTTTCAATCAAAATTTCCACAGCTTTTTCAAGTTTTTTATAAAAACTATCGACATTTCCATTCTTTATGATCGCAAATTGATTGTCTAATTCGGCAATTTCACCAATGATCTTTTTACCAATGGTTAAAGTGTAACCGTCATACTTTTCTTTTCCAACCAAAACAGTTGCATCCGTTAATTGAATTTCAATTTTTTTATCTTTTTTACTCATACTCTACCTCTTTTCACTCTTCCTATTTTACAAGAAATTTAGAAAACTGGCAAGAAAAAACTCTATACCAAAACAAGCTTGATACAGAGTTTTTGTAAAAAATCTAGAATTTTTTATCTAGAGATGACTCATTATTAATGGGTTGTTCCACCTACTAACTTCAAGTCCTTATCTTTATAGTCTACGATAGCTCTAATAGCTGCCTCGATACCTCTGACAATATCTCTTAAGCACATGGATGCAGTATTAGGCTTATTTACCACTTGTTCTGTCATATAGGGAATATGCATAAAACCTGCTCTCATATGGGGAAATTTCTTATCCGCTAAATAGAGAGCCTGATACATCAAATGGTTGCAAACAAAAGTTCCTGCTGTATTTGAAACTGTAGCTGGTAGCCCTTCCTCTTTTATGGCTTGTACCATCGCTTTAATAGGGAGTGTGCTAAAATAGGCAACTTCTCCATCCATGCGTATAGGTTCATCAATCGGCTGATTTCCTTGGTTATCTGGAATTCTAGCATCATCTTGATTGATAGCGACTCTCTCGGGAGTTAAACTCGCTCTTCCTCCTGCTTGTCCGATGCAAAGCACCACATCTGGGTGGTATCGATTTATTTCTGCTTCTAAAACTTCTGCTGATTTATAAAAGACTGTTGGGATTTCTACCCAATGAAGCTCTGCACCATTGATTTCAGACGGTAATGATTTAACAGCTTCTAGAGCTGGATTGACCTGTTCACCACCAAAAGGATTAAAACCTGTAACTAATATTTTCATTTTATTTCCTTTACTAAAATGCCAAAAAGTATATCAAGAATATATGTAGGATAATCATGATAACAGCTACTCCTACTTGCGCTTTGATAACCCCATTTGGATCTTTCATATCCAGGAGAGCTGCCGGTAAAGCATTAAAGTTAGCCGCCATTGGAGTCAATAAGGTTCCACAGCAACCTGCCGTCATTGCTAGAGCTGCAGCCACGATTGGATCAGCTCCCAAGGCAAATACAAAGGGAACTCCAATTCCAGCAGTAATAACAGTAAAGGCAGCAAAGGCATTACCCATTATCATGGAGAATAAAACCATCCCAAGGACATAAGCTACCACACCCATAAAACGACTGCCCGATGGAACTAAACCACTTATCAAGTGAGAAATCAGGTCTCCAACTCCTGCTACGGTAAATATTGCCCCTAAAGCACCTAAAAGTTGAGGCACAATCCCACTGGTTGAAACTTGTTGCACCATGCGATTGTTTTCTGCTAACAAACTTCTAGGAGAACTCTTAGTAATCAATAAAAGAGAGATGGTTGCGAAAAATGCAGCAAGACTGATAGCAATCTTACTAAACTCAGGGATCATTTTTGCTAATACCAGAGCAATCAAAGCCATTAACATGACTGGAATAAAAATTTTATTCTTTAGTCGTTTAGCTTCAATATTTGCCTTGACTTCATCCAGAGACGGTAAGGTGCCGATACGAACCTGTTTAAAGAGAGTTAGCAGGGCTAATAGCACTACGATAACTCCAATACAGACAGAAGGTAGATAGGAACCACCGATAAAACTGATGCCCAATAAAGCCCAAAACCCAGCCGTTCCAAAGCGAACTGGGTTTGTTTTATCTTTATAGCTACAATAAGCTGTATGAAGGAATTGACAACCAATCACAATATAGGTCAACTCTAATAACTGTCTTGCTAGATTGGTCATTCTTCTTTCCCTTTACTAACCTTATTTGCTAGCAGTTTTCTATCAAACAGGTAATTGTAAATCCCAACTATAAATAGGGCAATTCCTGCAACTATAAGCGAAGCTGAAGCAATTCCTGCATAATTACTTTCGTAACCTAATTGGTCCAGTGTGCCCCCTATCAAGAGGACACCACCTGCACCAACGAAAGTGTTTTGAGCAAAGAAATTTGCAAAATTATCATTTGCTGCTGCACGCGCTTTTAGCGCTTCGCTCTCCTGCTCCGTTAATTTTCTACCTAATTGAGACTCTGCTGCTGCTTGTCCCATAGGTTGAACCAAAGGCCTTACAAACTGCGGATGTCCTCCAAGACGAATGGCAAAGAAACCATCGAGTTCCCGAAAAAATAAATACACTGTATAAAAACTTCCAACTGTTAGTCCCTTTATCTTTTGAATCAAGTCAATCGAACGTTGCTTGAGGCCAAAAGTTTCTGATAAGCCAACCAATGGCAGGGTTACCATAAAAATCGTAAGAACACGTTGATTGCTAAATTCTTTTCCTAGAATTTCTAAGAATTCAAGAAGCGAAACACCTGAGACTAAAGCTGTAACTAAACTAGCTAAGACTACCGTTGCGATGGTATCTAATTTATAGATAAAACCAACCACAATGATAGCTATCCCTATTAGTTTAATCCATTCCATTTAATCTTCCTTTATTCCAAAAATACCAGTCTATTTTATTTGACATGATTTTCTAGTTCTTTTTGGTATTTACTGTTTGATTCTAATTTTTCTTTCTGCCATTTTTCAAGAGCTGCTTGATATTCTTTAGCAGATACAATCTCTTTTTGCAATTTCATTCCCTTGAAGATGTATGGATCACCCTTAATACCAACTTGTGAGTATGGTTTAGAGAAAGGAACAATATTGCTGACAACTGGTGAACCACCTGATGAAGCTGTTGGCATCAAGATAGAACTATCAGTGAGCCATGCTTGAGCTTTAGCATACTTTTCATATCTCTTATCCAAGTCATTTTTCTCAGAAACTGCATCATCCAAGAGTTTCTTATATTCGTCCAAACCTAGTTGAGCTACTACTTCTTTGTCTTTTCCTTTAGTAATACCAAGGTGTTTCATAGCAGAACCAGTCTTAGGATCCATGATATTGAGATAACTTGCTGGATCTTGGTAGCTTGGAGCCCATCCAGTACTGTTCAAGTCATAGTCTTTTTGAGCAGGAACACGTGCTTGAGATGTAATGCTTTCCTTCTCGTTATCAGTCATTTGAAGAACATCGATCACGACATTTTCAGAACCAAGTGTTGACTCGATTGATTGTTTAAAGGAATTGCTTTGTTGAACAGCAATGGTATCTGTTTGCTCAACTGGAACATCCAAGTGAATTGGGAAGGTTACACCTTTTGCTTCCAATTCTTTCTTAGCTTTTTCAAATGAAGCTTTGGCTTTGTCAGGATTGTAGATGGTATCTTTTCCGTCAACGAGCTCAACACCTTTCCATTGGTCTCCATAGTTGACCAATTCTTTTTGAGCGATATCACCAAAGTTTTTACCACCAGATTGAACGAAATTGTCTGGTACTAAGCTATTACGAATAATCTTGTCCGCACCATCTTCACCATTGAGCTGGGCAGCATAAGAATGACGGTTGAAGGCAAAGTTGATTGCTTGACGGAAGTCCTTGTTCAACATTGCTTCTTTTGTAGAAGTTTTCTGTTCTTCACTTGTTTTCGCTGTCTTATTGAAAGATTGACGGTTTACGTTAAAGGTAAAGTAGTAACTAGTTGAATCCTGTGGGCTGTAAGTAATTTTATCTCCGTATTGTTCCAAAGTAGAAGCAAAGTTTGAGCTACTTGGGAAGAGGCGAGCTGTTGTGTAAACACCTGAAGAGAAGCTACGGATCAAGGATTCTTGGTCTGAACCATCATAGTAAGTTAATTTAACTTTCTCGATTTTAACCTTCTCTTTATCCCAATAATTTGGGTTCTTTTCATATTCGATTAAAGATTTTGAAGTTAAAGTCTTCAAGATATATGGACCGTTATAAAGGATACCTGATGGGCTAACCGTTCCATAATTCTTACCTGATGCTTTGAGGAATTCTTCATTTACTGGCAACATAGTTGCTGAAGTTACTTTTGAATTCCAGAAAGTTTCAGGTGCATTTAGAGTGTACTCAACAGTATAATCATCTACTGCCTTAACCCCAACTGTTGAGAAGTCGTTAGTCTCACCAGTCATATATTCATTCAAGCCCTTGATTGAGTTTTGAATAAGAGTGACACCGTCTGATTTGCCATCTGCTACGTGTTTCAATCCTGTAACAAAGTCATGCGCAGTTACTTCAGCGTATTCTTCACCTTCTGAAGTGTACCATTTAACCCCTTTACGAAGTTTATAAGTATAAGTCAAACCGTCTTGTGAGACACTCCAATCCTCAGCAAGGGAAGGAATCAAATTCCCATATTCATCGTTTTCCAACAATCCATCAACGACGTTACCGATGATATCCGTTGTTGAAGTACGAGTTGCGATACTGTAGTCCAAAGATGATGGGTCTACTCCATAGACATAAGAGAAAGTTGTAGGTGCATCTGCTTCCTTGTCATCTTTTCCACAAGCTACAAGAAGAACTGCTGTACTCAGGACCACTCCTGCTGTTAACATCCACTTTTTCGTTTTCATAAAGAACTCCTTTAATAATTTTTAATCTACTTTTACAATCCAACCTTCTGGTGCTTCAATATCACCAAATTGGATACCTGTCAATTCATCGTATAGTTTACGAGTCACTGGACCAACCTCTGTCTCACTGTAGAAAACGTGGAAGTCATCACCGTGTTGGATTCCCCCAATAGGTGAAATTACTGCTGCAGTACCGCAGGCACCTGCTTCTACAAATCGATCAAGACTATCAATTGGTACATCCCCCTCAACAGGTTTCAAGCCCAAACGATGCTCTGCCAAGTAAAGCAATGAGTACTTGGTAATGGATGGCAAGATTGATGGACTCAATGGGGTTACAAACTCATTATCAGTTGTAATTCCAAAGAAGTTTGCTGAACCAACTTCTTCAATCTTGGTGTGAGTTGAAGGGTCAAGATAAATAACATCTGAGAAATGACGGGATTTAGCCATTTTTCCTGGCAAAAGACTAGCTGCATAGTTCCCACCGACCTTGGCAGCCCCTGTTCCATTTGGTGCAGCACGGTCATACTCATCTTGAATCAAGAAGTTTGTTGGAACCAATCCACCCTTAAAGTAATTTCCAACTGGCATAGCAAAGATGGTAAAAATATACTCCTCAGCTGGTTTTACCCCAATGATATCTCCAACACCAATCAAGAGTGGACGAAGGTAAAGGGTTCCACCAGTTCCATAAGGTGGTACGTATTCCTCATTAGCACGAACAACGGCTTTACAAGCCTCTACAAACATTTCTGTTGGAACTTGTGGCATCAAGAGACGATCACAGGTACGTTGTAGACGTTTAGCATTTTCATCTGGACGGAAGAGTTGTACGCTACCATCCTTTGTACGATAGGCTTTCAATCCTTCAAATGCTTGCTGTCCATAGTGAAGACTTGGAGATGATTCTGAGATATGCAAGGTCGCATCTTCTGTTAATTCTCCTTGAGTCCATTGTCCATCTTTAAAATAAGCGATATAACGATAAGGTAGTTTCATATAGGAAAAACCGAGATTTTCCCAATCAATCGTAACTGTCATGACAATCTCCTTTATTCTAATCAGGCTTTGTGTTCTATTCTACACTATTCTCCTAAAAATTCAAGTATTATTTGTAATTTTCTGAAAATTTTACTTATAAAAAATCAGTCACTAGGACCGATTTTTAATTTTCTTTGATTTCTTTAAAGATTTCTTTGAGATAAGCATCAAAAACTTCTTCATCAGAAATGCTATCTGAGATAAAGCTTCCATTGCTTGTACGTTCTGATAGATTCAAATCTTGTAGGATTGATTCGTAAATCGTTCCATTATTTGATTGAATAACAAGTGTTTGTTCTCCATCTTCTACTTCTGTACTAAAGAGATCTCCAACAAATCCTTGTTCTGAGACCGCTCCAGCCAAGAATACGCGATGGGGTTTACTCTTTAATTCTCTCAAGACTTGAAGGCCACGATTGGCACGACTGGTTGCTGGAATTTCCTCTGTTGAAACACGTTTCAAGCTTCCACGTTGCGTTAAAAGATAGAAAGAAGATGTATTGCAGATAAAGGCTGCTTGTATCACATCATCTGCTTTGAGATTCATGGCTTTGACCCCTGCAGCTTTGGCACCGATAACTGGTACTTCTTCGATGTTAAAGCGGAGGGCATAACCGTTTCGACTGATCAACAGAACATCATCCAATTTAATCGGAGCTACTGCAACAATCTGGTCAGTATCGTCTTTCAACTTAGCGTACTTGACAGATTTAGAACGATAGGTTCTCCATGGAGAGAATTCTTTGCGTTCTACCCGTTTGATTTGTCCAAGTCGTGTTGCTGCAAAATAAGTTGTCGCATCATCAAATTGATCAACAACTTCTACATAGAGCACTTCTTCATTGGTTTCAAAGTTTGTAATAGACTGGCTCAAATGCTCTCCGATATCCTTCCAACGAATATCTGCTAATTCATGGACTGGTCGGTAAATGACATTCCCAAGCGTTGTAAAAATTAAAAGGTGTTGAGTAGTTTTGACAGATTGAACGAATAGCAATCGGTCATCATCCCGTTTACCAATTTCTTCTAAGGTTGAAGCTGAGAAAGAACGAGGGCTAGTACGCTTGATATAGCCGGCCTTCGTCACGCTGACATAGGTATCTTCCTCTGCGATAAGGCTAGCTGTATCAATCTCGATCACTTTTGCTGTATCTTCTAAAGAACTCAAACGAGGTGTCGCAAACTGTCTCTTGACCTCACGAAGTTCTTTTTTCATGAGATTGTACATAGTCCGTTCGTCACCAATGATAGCCGCGAGCATAGCAATTTTTTCGCGAAGTTCTGCTTCTTCTTCCTGCAAGACAACTACGTCTGTATTGGTCAAACGGTATAGTTGCAAGGTAACAATAGCTTCAGCCTGCTCTTCAGTAAAATCATAACTGATCTTGAGGTTCTCTTTGGCATCAGCCTTGTTCTCAGAAGCACGGATAAGAGCAATGACTTCATCTAAAATAGAGATGACACGAATCAAACCTTCCACAATATGGAGACGTTTTTCAGCCTTTTCCTTGTCAAAGCGAGAACGTGCCAAGATGACCTCACGACGGTGGGCAATATAGCTAGATAAGATAGGCACAATTCCAACCTGACGAGGGGTGAAATTGTCAATCGCAACCATGTTGAAGTTGTAGTTGATTTGTAAGTCAGTATACTTGAAAAGGTAGTTGAGAACAAGCTCTGTATTTGCATCTTTCTTGAGTTCGATAGCAATGCGAAGACCGTCACGGTCAGACTCATCTCGAACCTCAGCAATACCTGCCACCTTGTTATTGACACGGACTTCATCAATTTTCTTGACTAAGTTAGCCTTATTAATCTCATAGGGAATCTCAGTGATAACGATTTGTTCCTTACCACCTTTTAACTTCTCAATTTCAGTCTTGGAACGAACGACCACGCGACCCTTACCAGTTTCATAGGCCTTTTTGATCTCGTCACGACCTTGGATGATCGCTCCTGTAGGAAAGTCTGGCCCAGGCAAGAATTCCATGAGCTTTTCAACCTTAGCAGTTGGGTGATCAATCATATAGACTGTCGCATCGATAACCTCTGCCAAATTATGCGGTGGAATATCTGTGGCATAACCAGCTGAAATACCTGTTGAACCATTGACTAAAAGGTTTGGAAAGGCTGCTGGTAAGACAGTTGGCTCTTTCTCAGTATCGTCAAAGTTCCAAGCAAAGGGAACTGTCTTTTTCTCGATATCTTGAAGAAGGTAGCCTGCAATCTCTGATAAACGAGCTTCCGTATAACGCATAGCCGCAGGTGGATCTCCGTCCATGGAACCGTTGTTTCCGTGCATTTCAACTAGAATCTCACGGTTTTTCCAGTCCTGAGACATACGGACCATGGCATCATAGATAGAAGAATCTCCGTGTGGGTGAAAATTACCCATGATGTTCCCGACAGACTTGGCCGACTTACGGTAGCTCTTGTCAAAAGTATTGCCATCCTTATTCATAGAATAAAGAATACGACGTTGAACCGGCTTCAATCCATCCCGAATGTCTGGCAAAGCCCGGTCTTGAATGATGTACTTGGAGTAGCGACCAAAGCGCTCTCCCATGATGTCCTCTAAGGACATATTTTGGATATTACTCATATAAGATACAAAGGGACGTTTCGGCCTGGCGAAAATTTCTGTAGAAAAATAGGAAATCGATGCAGGGTTCGATGAACCCAAGGCGATTTATCTTTTTTTCCAAGTCTTAGTCCCGTGTTCAGTTACCTCTAGTAACCAAACTATCCTTTCTGTAGTTTAAAGTTTTGAATTGTGTTCTTTATTTTCTTAGTGATTTAGAAGGTTTACCTCAGCATACCTCATCATCTTCTCAGCCACTTCTTTTTCATACTTAAAGCCCATCTTTTGAGCAAGATATTGAGCTTCTTGTTGGAAAAGTTGTATAGTTGCTAATAAAGACTGAGTGATTTTGTCTAAACTTGAGAAATCAAGTAGATTTGAGAATTCCTTCTCCTTCTCAACAGGCAAGTAGTTAAAGAGGTACTTGTAGTTCTTACCGATGTCGACTACTCCTCTATCTCTTGCGACCTGCCAAGCTAAGATTTTCAAAAGTTCTTGCTGACAAATACCGTAGAGATGGTCCGTTGCATAAATGACTTGCTTACGACAAATTCCTTTGACCACGTAAGCTGACACCCACCAAAATTCATTATAAGATTTTTCAAAATCCGTCTCACTAGCTGAATGTATCCAAAAACGCTCTGGACTTGGAGAATATGACTCGAACAAGCCCTTCTCATCTACTAAAACTATGAATTCTGCCTCACTATCCACCCACTCGTTGATATGATCTTTAGTACAGAGGGTTAGATCAATGTGATTCCCATCTTCGAAAAGCATGAGATAAAGACGGCGATGTCCTAGAGTAACCTCTTGCTCGATGATACGTTTGCCAAACTGGTCCAACCAAGCAAGGTCACTCGTTAGATTGTCTATGTCATATACGACATAGACTACGTCGTAATCCTGAAACTCATCTTTTGGAGCTTGCTCATTTGTTCTAGAACCCGATAGAGCAACAGCATCGACTTTTAAAGTTTCAGCTATTTGTAAAATCAGATTCATCATTTCAGTTTCAGTTCTCATGGGAATACCTGCCTTTTTAGTGGAAACTCTTGATTCTGTAGAGGACATGTCTATAAAGCGGACTGTCTGCTGGAGCTTTTTCATTATCAAATTCTTTGACAAATTCCATGCTCAGTTTTTGCATGACTTTTTGCGAAAGTTGATTGAGTAAGGATGTAAAAGAGTAAACTTCTGACAAGCCAGCTTGCTGAAAAGCAAAGTCTAGACAGGCTTGGGCAGCCTCCGTCGCATAACCATCTTGGCTAGTTCAAGCGAATCTGTCAGACCCAGTTTGTTGTCAAGCGTCATTGGCTGTCTCCTTTCATTCAGATTTTCTAAATCCTGTACCAACAGGCTTAAAACTTATTGACCGATAAAATTCATCTGCTTCAGATATTAATTCAATCCGTGTCAAAGGATATTTTTTGTGGATCTCCTCAATCAGCTGCTGTCCCAGTCTTTTTCTACGGTGGGATTTATCAATAATTATCTCAGCCAAAAAGGTCGTCATCACTTCATCCGTCAGATAACGGGCAAAGCCAAGGATTTTCTGGTCCTCTTCAAGCACCAAGTAATGAGACAGATTTGTTGAAAATAGAGATGTCACTTTTTCCTCTGTAAAAGAAAGCCATTTTTCATTTTGATAAAGGCTATAAATAGCTTGACAATCTTTTGTGCTTGCAGGTCTGATTATCATTTTCTACTCCTTTCAAATCCGATGCGACCACTAACATTTTTTCAACTCAAATTTAGTTATATTCTAGTTGCTCTTCGTCGCTTCTTCCCTCGCCTTCTTAGCTGGCTTGCGTTTTTTATAGCGACTACGAATAGCGTTGAGATGATCACGGAGATCGACATACTGCTTTTTATCTGGATAAGCTAGGCGTTGATTGCAGTAAAATCCACAAGGAAGTCATAGATTTCTTGTAGCTTGAGGCGGACGGTCTTATTCTGGCTGGGAGCCTTGCCCTTGAGCTCAGTCAGTCGAATAGATGATTTGCTTGCGACAAATTCCTTTGACCACGTAGGCTGACACCCACCAAAATTCATTATAAGATTTTTCAAAATCCGTCTCACTAGCTGGACTTGTCCAGAAGCGCTCTGGACTGGGAGAGTGAGGCACAAACAAGCCCTTAGGATCCTCTAGCACCGTGAAATCCGCTTCGCTTTCTACCCACTCTTGAATGTGGTCTTTGGGGCAGAGGGTTAAATCAATCCAATTGCCATCTTCAAATAGCATGAGATAGAGACGACGGTTGCCTAAGATATTATGTTGCTCGATGATACGTTTGCCGAACTGGTCCAGCCAAGAAAGGTCACTCGTTAGATTGTCTATGTCATCTACTACATAGACAAGATCATAGTCTTGAAATTCATCTGTTTGAACCTTTGGGTTTGTACGTGAACCAGATAGTGCCACAGCATCAACCTGTAATTTTTTAGCTATTTGTAAAATCAGTCCAAGTATTTCCTGGTCAGTTCTCATGTGGTTCTTCCTCAGTGGTCTCTATGTTCTGAATATCAGCATCTTCTTTTCTTTGCTGAAGAAGCTTCTGAATTCTTTTTCTCTCTAACTCTCCGACTATAAATTGGATAATTGAACTGATTCCAAAAAGTGGTAGCAACAAGATAATTCCCATTTCTTCAGTCAGCATTAAAAAGAGGAAGTTAATAACTGAAAATATTGCTAAAAACCAAGCATTTAGCCTTAGAAATTTTGAGTAACTACTAGGATAATGTTTGAGATGTTTATTGCTCTTATAAATAGCTGTGAATCCAAAAGCAAGGCTCACTGGTGTGAAAATATAAAAGTCAAAAACATAGAAGAGCAAACCTGCATAAGGATTAGACCTTAAAGGATTATCAAATAAAAAGACACCTGTGGTTACTATAGTTAATAGTAAAAATTCAAGAAAGCGAATTTTTTCAGGTTTTCCTGGTTTAGCAATCATATACGTAACTGCGCCTAGTACCAAGACTATCACAAGAAAAGGAGTATCAAACAATAAACTGATCATGATTTACACCTCTTTTAAAGAGCTAAGATTTTGAAGGAGGAAGATTTACTTAAAACACAGTCGCTTCTTCCAATGTAAACTTGACATTATCTTCAATCCACTTACGACGTGGTTCGACCTTGTCGCCCATGAGAACATTGACACGGCGTTCGGCGCGTGCTAAGTCTTCAATCGTAACACGGATGAGGGTACGAGTTTCTGGATTCATGGTTGTTTCCCAGAGTTGGTCCGCATTCATCTCACCAAGCCCCTTGTAGCGCTGTAGGGTAGCGCCTTTGCCGAATTGTTTACGGAGTTCTTCTAGCTCGCCATCCGTCCAAGCGTAGGCTACTTCTTCTTTCTTGCCTTTGCCTTTGGACATCTTGTAAAGAGGCGGAAGGGCGATATAGACATGTCCTGCCTCGACTAGTGGACGCATGTAGCGATAAAAGAAGGTTAAGAGAAGGGTTTGAATGTGGGCACCATCGGTGTCCGCATCGGTCATGATAATGATTTTGTCATAGTTAGCATCTTCAAGAGAGAAATCTGCCCCAACACCAGCACCGATGGTATAAATCATGGTATTGATTTCTTCATTTTTGAGGATATCTGCCATCTTGGCCTTGGCTGTATTGATCACCTTACCACGAAGAGGCAAAATAGCCTGAAACTTACGATCACGTCCTTGTTTGGCAGATCCACCGGCAGAATCACCCTCGACTAGGTAGAGTTCATTCTTAGCTGGATTTTTAGACTGGGCTGGCGTTAATTTACCAGAAAGTAAGCCCTTATCTTTTTTGTTTTTCTTGCCATTTCGGCTCTCATCACGCGCTTTTCGTGCTGCTTCACGGGCATCACGCGCCTTGATGGCTTTACGAATCAGATTTGAAGCTAATTCCCCATTTTCCATAAGGAAGAAGGTCAGTTTTTCAGCAACAATACTGTCAACGATTGGACGAGCTAGTGGACTTCCTAGTTTGTCCTTAGTCTGTCCTTCAAACTGAAGATGTTCTTCAGGAACCAAGATAGAAAGAACGGCCGCCAATCCTTCACGGTAATCTGAACCTTCAAGATTTTTATCTTTTTCCTTGAGAAGCCCCGTCTTGCGTGCATAGTCATTCATAACCTTGGTGATGGCTGACTTAAGTCCTGTCTCATGCGTTCCACCGTCTTTGGTACGGACGTTATTGACAAAGGACAAGATGTTATCTGAAAAGCCATCATTATACTGGAGGGCTACTTCTACTTGGAAACCATTGTCTTCCCCTTCAAAGTATAGAACTGGCGTCAAGGTTTCCTTGTCTTCATTGAGGTAAGAAACAAAGTCCTGTACCCCATTCTCATAATGGAACTCGATTGCTTCATCTATTCGCTTGTCTGTTAATGACAAGGTTACATTCTTCAAGAGAAAAGCTGACTCATTGAGACGCTCTGAAATAGTATTGTACTTAAAGTCTGTCGTAGAAAAGATACTGGCATCTGGCATGAAGGTCACTTTGGTACCTGTCTTAGACTTAGGTGCCGTTCCAACCTTTTCAAGAGTTGTTACTGGCTTCCCACCATTTTCAAAACGTTGTCTATAAACTGCTCCATCACGAGTAATTTCTACCTCTAACCAACTAGAGAGGGCATTGACGACAGAAGATCCAACCCCGTGGAGACCTCCTGATGTCTTATAACCACCCTGACCGAATTTTCCTCCGGCGTGAAGGATGGTAAAGATAACCTCAACCGTTGGAATTCCCATAGCGTGCATTCCAGTCGGCATTCCACGTCCGTGGTCTTGAACTGTCAAACTTCCGTCCTTATTAATGGTCACATCGATCCGGTCACCAAATCCAGATAGGGCTTCATCGACCGCATTATCGACGATTTCCCAGACTAGGTGGTGGAGACCAGCACCGTCAGTCGATCCGATATACATCCCTGGACGTTTACGGACCGCATCCAACCCTTCTAGCACCTGAATGGCGTCATCATTATAATTATTAATATTGATTTCCTTTTTTGACACAAGGAACCTCCTATTTGTTCATCTTTTCTATTTTACAGGTTTTCTAAGGATTTTGCAAAGTTTTTCTAGTTAAAAAGCCTATTCCCAAGTCTTTTTAGCAAAAACATCAACCATCTCTATCAAAAAAAGAAACCAAGATAAAAATCTTAGTTTTCTTTTCCTTTAATTTGATTTGTGGTCACATCTTCACCAAACCATTTCTTGCTTATTTCTTGGAATTTACCTTCTTGATAGAGTTCCACAAAAGCTTTATTCAAATTTGCTAACAAGGTCTTATCAGCTGGTCTCACACCAACTGCAAAAGACTCACTCTCAAAACCAGCAGGAAAAATCTCATACTGGTCTAAAATTCCTTCAGTTTCAAGATAATAATTTGCGTAAACACGGTCGATTAAAAGAGCATCAATCCGATCATTTTGCAAGTCAATCAAGGCCTCAGTAAAGCTTTGATATTGGTTAGCCTTCTGATCTTTTACGATATTTTTCAAAAGGTCAGGCTGAGCTAAAAAATCTAGATAACCAGAAGATCCTGCCTGGGCACCCAAAACCTTGCCTGTCATATCAGACACTGATTGTATATTCTGAGATTTCTTAGAGACTAGAACCTGCTGATTTTCCATGTAAGGAATGGTAAAAGCAACCTTCTCACGGCGTTCATCAGTCGCTGAATATCCATTCCAGATAGCATCAATGGTGCCGTTTTGAAGTTCGGTTTCCTTCATGTCCCAATCAATGGGTTGAAACTGTACCTTGAAACCAAGTTTCTCAGAAACAGCCTGTGCTAAATCAATGTCAAATCCAGCATATTGCCCATTCTTTTCTTCAAAGCCCATGGGAACAAAGGTATTGTCAAACCCGATGGTAATGGTTCCCTGTTCTTGGTATTTGTCCCAATTATCGACTTTGGGATCACTAGCTTTTTGTGTGCATCCTACCAGGAAAAAAGCCATAAAGAATACAAAAACAAGGCTGATTTTCTTTCGATTCATAGACACCTCCTACTTAGGCTCTACTTTGAGAATCTGGTCAGCAATATTCTCTGCAAACTGGAGATCGTGAGTCACTACAATCTGAGTCATGCCTAATTCTCGATTTTGTAGAATCAGTTTTTCAACCTCAAGACGCAACTCAGGGTCAAGGGCTGAAGTTGGTTCGTCATAACCAATCACTTCAGGATCTATCATCATAGCGCGTGCTAAGGCAACCCGTTGCTTTTGACCACCAGATAATGAGTATGGATAAGCATCTGCGTGAGCTTCGAGCCCCAGACGAGCGAGTAAGTCGGTTGCCTTCTTCTTGGCATCTGCTTCAGACATCCCCATAGTTTTGATGGGTGACAAAATCAAGTTCTCCATAACGGATAAGTGTGGAAAAAGCTGAAAATCTTGAAAAACAAAACCTAACAAGTGACGCTTTTCAAGTTCATCCAAAGGTAGGGATTCTCCATTATAAAAAATCTCACCTGAATCAATGGTTTCAAGTCCAGCTAACATTCTAAGTAAGGTTGTCTTCCCACCACCAGAAGGTCCAACAATAGCCAAAATCTGCTTTTCAGGAATTTTTAAATTGAAATTGGATAAAATTTCTTTTTTTCCAAATTTTTTGCTGATATTTTTTAACTCTAACATGGATAACCTCCTATCTATAGTAGCTAAACTTTTTCTCAAGTTTCTTAGCTATAATCGTAACAATACCAATCATGAGAAGATAGATGGCTCCTGCTAGAAACATTGGAATCAAGCTCGCATCACGATTGGCTGCAGTACGACTAGCTAGGATTAAATCTGAAATACCGAGTGCATAGACTAAAGAAGTATCTTTAACCAAACTCATAACCTCGTTAAATACACTTGGTAAAACAATCTTAGTGACCTGAGGCAAGATAATATAGCGGACGGTATCGATAGGTTTGAATTTCAAAACCTTAGCTGCTTCATATTGTCCTTGAGGAATCGTTGCAATCCCTCCACGGAATATTTCTGCAAAATAGGCTGCATAATTAAGCGTGAAGGCAATAATCGCTGCTGGTACCCGATCAAGTCGAATCCCGATACTTGGCAAAACATAATAGATAAAGATTAACTGCAAGAGCAAGGGTGTCCCACGCATCACCCAGATATAAACATCAATCATGTAATGGAGGGGTTTCCAATGGACCTGTAAGCAAAAGGCAACCAAAATACCTAAAGGAATTGAAAAGAGTAAGACCAGTGCAAATACTTGTAAAGTCATTGTCGCTCCGCTCAATAAACTAGGTAATATCTCAAATAAGTAAGACATACTCCACCTCCTAAAAATAATTGTTCCTATTATAGCATAAATAAACATAAACACAAAATATTTCTGAAATTTTCATGAATTTCCAATCTTTCATAGTCAGATTCTCTAGAAAAATCACTATTTTTATCGAAAAATTTCACTTCTTATTTTACTTCTTAGACAAATAGTTCAGATGTCACAAAATGAGAATAGATTCCTTCCGTTTCTCGTCAATTTCATGGTATAATAGATGCATGATGACAATAGTATTATTAATTTCTGCCTATCTGTTGGGTTCCATCCCTTCAGGATTTTGGATTGGACTAGCCTTCTTTAATATAAATTTACGTGAACATGGTTCTGGCAATACTGGAACAACCAATACCTTCCGTATTTTAGGTAAAAAAGCGGGTATGGCAACCTTCGTGATAGACTTTTTCAAAGGAACCATCGCAACCTTGCTTCCCCTTATCTTCCATGTACAAGGAATCTCTCCTCTAATTTTTGGTCTCTTAGCCGTAATCGGGCATACTTTCCCAATTTTTGCAGGATTTAAGGGAGGTAAAGCTGTCGCAACCAGTGCTGGAGTCATTTTCGGATTTGCTCCTCTATTTTGCCTCTATCTAGCAGTTGTCTTCTTTGGAACTCTATATCTAGGAAGCATGATTTCTCTCTCTAGTGTTACTGCTGCCCTTGCTGCTGTTTTGGGAGCTCTAGTTTTTCCACTCTTCGGCTTTATCTTAAGTAATTACGATCTCCTCTTCACTCTTATTATCATAGCACTCGCGGGAATTGTAATCATACGTCATAAGGATAATATCAATCGTATTCAAAACAAAACTGAAAACCTAGTTCCTTGGGGGCTAAATCTCACCCATCAAAACCCTAAAAAATAGAGAAGATGATGGAACAAAAAAATGAAGTTTTCACCAGAGTTTCATTTCAAATACTAAAAAACGAGGTCGGGATTTTTCCCAACCTCGTTTGTGTTTATTTAGATTTGATATAGTTGATACCATCCGCCTTCGGCGCAACAGCTTTTCCAAAGAAGGCTGCTAGGACGACGATGGTCAAGAGATATGGTGCAATCTGCAAGTAAACAGTTGGAACTCCTTGTAAGAAAGGAAGTTGTGAACCAATAACTGCCAAACTCTGTGATAGTCCGAAGAAGAGACTTGAAAGCATAGCTCCGACAGGATTCCACTTACCAAAGATCATAGCTGCAAGAGCGATAAATCCTGGTCCTACAATCGTTGTAACTGAGAAATTGACGGAAATTGACTGAGCATAGATAGCTCCTCCGATCCCTCCAAGGAAGCCTGAAATCACAACTCCAAGATATCTCATCTTGTAGACATTGATACCCAAAGTATCTGCTGCTTGTGGATGTTCACCAACTGAACGAAGGCGAAGTCCAAAGCGTGTTTTGAAAAGGATAAACCATGCTAAGAATGAGAAAGCAATTGCAAGGTAACCAAGTAAACTGGTTGACTTGAAGAAGATATCTCCTAGAAATGGAATATTGGCCAAGACTGGGAAATCAAAACGTCCAAAGGTTTGAACCAAGTTGTCCGTTTGCCCCTTGTTATAAAGGACTTTTACCAAGAAAACAGCCAAGGCAGGCGCCATCAAGTTTAGCACAGTACCACTGACAACATGGTCAGCACGGAAATGAATTGTAGCCACTGCGTGAATGAGCGAGAAGATAGCTCCGACTAATCCACCAACTAGAAGAGCCAACCAAGGAGTCGCTGCTCCTAAATCTTGAGCAAATTCAAGGTTAAAAACAACTCCAGAAAAGGCACCCATGACCATGATTCCTTCAAGACCAACGTTAACAACTCCACCACGTTCAGAGAAAACTCCTCCGATACTTGTGAAAATAAGTGGTGCTGAGTAAATCAACATTGAAGAAACCATAAGGGTTAACATTGTTGTAATCGACATCCTTATTTACCTCCTTTAAGTTGTTTTCTTGGTTTGACAAAGCGTTCGATGATGTAGTGAACGCTGACAAAGAAGATAATTGAGGCTGTAACGATACTTACAAGCTCAGATGGCACTTGAGCAGCATTCATACCAGGTGCTCCAACTTGAAGTACTCCGAACAAGAAGGCTGCAAATAGAATTCCAATCGGTGAGTTTGCAGCGAGTAGACTAACCGCCATTCCGTTAAAGCCGATCGCCAATGATGAACCTTGGACATAAACGTTTTGGAAGGTCCCGAGTCCTTCTACTGCTCCACCTAGACCTGCAAGGGCACCTGAGATAATCATTGATAGGATGATGGTGCGTTTAGCTGAAATACCTGCATATTCAGAAGCATTCGGATTGAGACCAACTGCACGGATTTCAAAACCGAGAGTTGTCTTCTTAAGCAAGAACCAAATAACTGCTACTGCAATGATAGCAAAGAAAATACCAATGTTCATCCGAGAATTTCCAGTTAACTCAGCAAGCCATGGTGTCTGATAGGTTGCATTGGCACTAACACGAATGGATGAGTCAGTACTCTGCATAATATCTTTAGGGAAGTGGTGGATAAGGGCATTCCCCACATAAAGAACAATGTAGTTCATCATGATGGTAACAATAACCTCAGATGTTCCAAGATAAGCTCTAAGAACACCTGGAATCGCACCAACAATCCCCCCTGCAACTAGCGCAATGATAATGGTTGCGAGAATCAGCAAAGGACGTGGCATATCAGGATGAGTCAGGGCAAACCAGCCACTAAGAACCCAACCCGCGAGGGCTTGCCCAGGAAGCCCAACGTTAAAGAAGCCAGCACGACTTGCAACTGCAAACCCTAGAGCGATCAAGACTAACGGACCCATAGCACGGAAAATTTCACCGATACCACGAACACTACCAAAGGCCGTATAGAACAATTCTTCATAGCCCCAGATGGCATCATAGCCAAAAATCCACATGACGATGGCTCCAAGCAAGATTCCAAGGAAAACAGAAATCAAGGGAACCGAAATTTGTTGTAATTTTTTAGACATCACTCTTCTCCTTTTCCAAGTTACCACCAGCCATCAAGACACCAAGCTCTTGCTTGTTGGTTGTTTCTGGTGTCACAATCCCTTGAATCTTACCATCGTGGATAACGGCAATTCTGTCAGAGACATTTAAAATCTCATCCAACTCAAAGCTGACTACAAGGACAGCCTTACCATTATCACGTGCTTCAATCAAGCGTTTGTGAATGTACTCAATGGCACCGACATCCAGACCACGAGTTGGTTGGCTGACGATAAGGAGATCAGGATCTCGATCAATTTCGCGAGCGATAATCGCTTTTTGTTGATTTCCTCCTGAGAGTGCTGCTGCTGGTACTATCTCACTAGCGGCACGAACATCAAACTCTTCCATCAATTTTTTAGCATGAGACATGATATTTGTGTAATTAAGAATTCCATTCTTGCTAAGTGGTTCTTTGTAATAGGTTTGTAGAGCGATATTTTCTGAAATCATCATATCCAAAACCAAGCCATCACGATGGCGGTCTTCTGGAACGTGTCCCACACTCATTTCAGTGATTTGACGAGGATGTAAACCAGAGATAGATTGACCTTTTAACTCTACGCTACCTGACTCAATTTTACGAAGTCCTGTAATAGCTTGGATCAACTCAGACTGCCCATTTCCATCAATCCCGGCAATCCCAACAATCTCACCAGCTCGAACATCGAGTGAAAGATTTTTAACTGCTGGAACCCCACGGTTTTCATTGACTACTAAATCTTTGATAGATAGTACAACTTCTTTTGGTTGAGCTGGCTGTTTCTCAGTTTTGAAGGAAACCGAACGCCCGACCATCATTTCTGCCAGGTCAGCATTGGTTGCACCAACAATCTCAACAGTCTCGATAGATTTACCACGACGGATAACTGTAACACGGTCAGACACAGCACGAATTTCATCCAACTTGTGAGTAATAAGGATGATTGATTTGCCTTCCTTAACTAGGTTCTTCATGATAGCCATCAACTCATCAATTTCTGATGGTGTTAAAACAGCAGTCGGTTCGTCAAAGATAAGAATGTCTGCTCCACGATAGAGAGTCTTCAAAATCTCAACACGTTGTTGAGCTCCGACAGAGATATCCGCTACCTTAGCAGAGGGATCTACCGCCAAACCATAGCGTTCAGACAATTCATTGATTTCTCGAGTTGCGCGAGCAATATCTAGCACACCGTTTTTGGTCAATTCACTTCCCAAAATGATATTTTCAGCAACTGTGAAGGCCTCAACCAACATAAAGTGTTGGTGAACCATCCCAATCCCTAGACTAGCAGCTTTCGATGGTGAATCCAGTTTAACAACCTGTCCATTTACTACAATTTCACCACTAGTTGGTTCAAGTAGCCCCGCTAGCATATTCATAAGCGTGGACTTACCTGCTCCATTTTCTCCTAAAAGTGCATGAATCTCACCTTTACGAAGTTCTAGGTTGATCTTGTCGTTAGCGACAAACTCACCAAAGACCTTGGTAATTTCACGCATCTCAATGACATTTTCGTGTGCCATGTGCTCTTCCTTTCAGAGTTTTATTTTGTTTCAATAAAACTTGTTAAAATGAAATCTTAACAAGCTCTATTGAGACAAAATTAATTTGCTCCAATTCTTAAAGAAGCGGCCCCAGGCCGCTTCCTAAGAAATGACTTCCTTTATTTATTTTTCAGGAACTTTGATGCTACCATCAAGGATTTTAGCTTTTGCATCTTCAACAGCTTTTTTACCTTCTTCAGAAAGGTTAGTTACTGCCAAGTCAACACCTTTATCCTTCAATGAGTAAACGATAACTTGACCACCAGGGAATTCACCTTTTTCAGCCTTGTTTGAGATATCTTGAACTGTTGTTCCAACTTGTTTCAATGTAGAAGCAAGCACGAAGTTAGCTTCTTTACCGTCTTTAGAAGTATATTTACCTTCTTCAACTTGGTCACGGTCTACACCGATAACCCAAACTTTTTCGTCTTCATTTTTGCTTTCATTCAAAGATTTAGCTTCTGAGAAGACACCTGCTCCAGTACCACCAGCTGCTTGGTAGATAACGTCTGCACCTGCAGCGTATTGAGCAGCAGCGATTGTTTTACCTTTAGCGGCATCACCAAATGAACCAGCGTAGTCAACTTGTACTTTGATAGATGGGTCAACTGACTCAACACCAGCTTTGAAACCAGCTGCGAAACGAGAAATAACTTCAGATTCCATACCACCTACAAAACCAACTTGTTTAGTTTTTGTAGTTTTAGCAGCTGCTACACCAGCAAGGTAAGCTGCTTCGTTGTCAGCAAATGTTACGCTGGCAACGTTCTTTTGATCTTTAATGACATCGTCAATCAAAACATAGTTTTTATCTGCGTGTTCTTTTGCTGCTTCTTCAACAGCGTTGTGAAGGGCAAAACCAACACCAAAAATCAAGTTGTAGCTTCCAGCTGCTTGATTCAAGTTGTTAGCGTAGTCAGCTTCACTTGTTGATTGGAAGTAAGTAAAGCCATTATCTTTTGAAAGATTGTGCTCTTTACCCCAAGCTTGAAGCCCTTCCCAAGCTGATTGGTTGAATGATTTGTCATCAACACCACCTGTATCTGTAACGATAGCTGCTTTAGTCTTCACATCAGAAGAAGATGAAGCTGCGTTACGAGAAGAGCGATTACCACATGCAGCAAGTCCAAATGCTGCTACTGCAACTAGACCAAGGCCTAGCCATTGTTTCTTGTTCATTACTGAACCTCCTAAATAAGATGCGCAACAAAGTTGCAAGTATGGATTGATTGGCCACAAGGACCTTGTCACTCAGAGAGTGACACAGACTATTGCAAGTCTGTAAAAGAATATGGAAGTAATTCCCCGACCGTCATCTCGACCGTCGATTTATCTTTGGCAACTAGAGTCACCTTTAGATCTGGTTTAAAAAATTCGACCATGACTTGGCGACAAGCACCGCAAGGCGAAATTGGTTTTTCAGTTTGACCATAGACAATCAATTCTGAAAAGTCTCGTTGTCCTTCAGAAACCGCCTTAAAGATTGCCGTCCTTTCGCCACAGTTGGTCAAGGGATAGCTAGCATTTTCAATGTTAACCCCTGTATAGATACTTCCGTCCTTGGCAACCAAAACGGCACCAATTGGAAAGTGTGAATAGGGTACATAGGCGTTTTTACTAGTTTCAATCGCTAAATCAATCAACTCAGTAGTCGCCATCAGCTAACTCTCCTTTTAAGATTGCTACACCAGAAGATGTCCCGATACGTGTAGCCCCCGCTTCAACAAAGGCAACTGCATCTGCATAAGAACGAGCTCCTCCAGCAGCCTTAACACCCATATCAGGTCCAACTGTCTGACGCATTAATTGAACATCTGGCAAAGTAGCTCCTCCTGTTGAGAACCCTGTTGAAGTCTTGACAAAGTCTGCTCCTGCTTTCTGGGCTAGCTGGCAAGCCAGAACTTTTTCCTCATCAGTTAACAAACAAGCCTCGATAATAACCTTAACGAGTCTATCTCCGCTTGCTTCAACAACTGCTCGAATATCTGACTCAACTAATGCAGCATTTCCTGATTTGAGTGCACCAACATTGATAACCATATCAATTTCGTCAGCACCATTTTGGATTGCTTCTTTGGTTTCATAAGCCTTGACAGCTGAAGTTGTGGCTCCAAGAGGGAAGCCTACTACTGTACAAACCTTGACATCAGTATCTACGAGTGCAGTTTTTGCATGTGAAACCCAGCAAGGATTGACACAAACACTGGCAAAATCATAGTCTTTAGCTTCAGATAACAAACGATCGATTTGCTGTTCGGTAGCATCTTGCTTTAAAAGCGTATGATCAATGTATTTATTTAGTTTCATTTCGTTTTTTCCTTAAATTAGGAGATAATTTCAATGATTTCACGTGTTTTTATCGCTTCATCACTTATCTTAATTTTAACATAATTTTGGAAATCTGTAACTAGTTCCGGAGAAATTTTCCCATTTGTATATACTTTTGCGACAATTTCACCCTGTTTGACCGAATCTCCCACTTTCTTCTCAAAGACGATACCTGTCTCATAGTCAAGGGCATCTGTTTTAACTGCACGACCAGCACCCAATCTCATGGCAAAAAGACCAAACTCCATGGCTGGAAGTTCTGCGATAATACCATCCTCCTGAGCAGGAATGTCAACTACATGGTCAACTTTTACTGGACGATAGAGGTCTTCTAGGTCTCCACCCTGAGCTAGAATCATCTCTTCAAATTTCTTGAGTGCCTGACCGTTTTCAAGATGTTGCCTTACTTCCTCGACAGTTTTTTCAACATTTGCTAAAGATAGCATAATCTGGGCTAGCTCGCAGATAAAGTGGCTAATATCTTGACGTCCTTTACCTTGAAGAATTTCCAGTGCTTCTAGGATTTCTAAACGGTTACCAATGGCGCGTCCCAAAGGTTGACTCATATCTGTAATAACTGCTACTGTCTTACGACCTACCGCCTTACCAAGGTTTACCATGGTTTGAGCAAGTTGGCGTGCCTCGTCAACTGTTTTCATAAAGGCACCTTCACCCACTGTTACATCAAGTAAGATAGCATCAGCTCCAGCAGCAATTTTTTTACTCATGACCGAACTAGCAATCAAAGGAATAGTATCAACTGTTGCCGTCACATCACGAAGGGCATAGAGAAGCTTATCAGCCTTAACTAGTTGATCGGACTGGCCAATGACTGAAACACCAATATCTTGAACTTGTTTGATAAATTCATCCTGATTTCGTTCAATCTGAAAACCTTTTATGGATTCTAATTTATCGATAGTACCGCCCGTGTGGCCTAAGCCCCTACCGCTCATCTTAGCCACTGGGACATCAAAACTGGCTACCAAGGGTGCTAGAATTAAAGTTACCTTGTCACCGACACCACCCGTAGAGTGTTTATCGACCTTAATACCTTCAATAGCGGATAAATCAAATTCCTGACCTGTCTTCACCATATTCATGGTTAAGTCAGAAATCTCTCTAGTGGTCATGCCTTTAAAATAAACAGCCATGGCAAAAGCTGACATCTGGTAGTCAGGAACAGTTCCTGCAACATAACCTTCAATCAACCATTGGATTTCGTTCGAACTAAGTTCTTGCCCGTCTCTTTTTTTCTGGATTAGATCTACTGCTCTCATTCTTTCACACTTCTAAGGATATAATATCCCTTATCTTTTTTTACAATCTCGCAATTGCCAAATACATCTTCCATCTTACTTTTGGCACTAGGAGCTCCTTGTTTCTTTTGGATGACAATAGTCAAATCTCCACCGTCTACTAAAAAGTCTATACTTTTTTCGATGATTTCGTGAACTACTTGCTTGCCTGCACGTATGGGCGGATTCGAAATGACATGGTTAAATTGTCCTTCTACCTGCTCATAAATATTAGACTGGAAAATAGTCGCTTGAACCTTGTTTTTTACTGCATTTTGCTGGGCTAAATCCAGGGCACGGTTATTGATATCCACCATAGTCGCCTGGGCATCATAAGCCTTAACCAAAGACAAGCCTATTGGACCGTAGCCACAACCAACATCAAGAATTTTTTCACCTTTTTCAACATCAAGGCATCTTAACAACAACTGACTTCCGAAGTCAATCATTTTTTTACTAAAGACACCAGCATCTGTTAAAAAGGTCATCTTTTGCCCAAGGAGCTCAACTCTAAGTTCGTGAACATCATGGGCTGCATCTGGATTTTCTGCATAATACATTTTACTCATAGTTCTATTTTACCACAAAAATAAGTTATTTGTAAATCGTTTTCAAAGGTATCAAGCCCTTAAATCATGTTGTATTTCCACAAAAATAATATAAGTTCTGATTAGCATTAGGGCCCTAGTAAAAAGCTCCCTACTGCCATGGTAATCGGAAAAGCAAAGATACAAGCTAAACCAAAAAAGAAGAGCCACCACTTTCTTTCAAAGAATGCTAGCACAAGGTAGCCAAGACCTATGAGGGGCAATAAAATAAAAAGGACAAAAATAGTCCAGTTATAGGAGTGAAGTCCGATAGAAAAGGAAAAATTAATCCAGTTTGGTGATAACCATAAGACAACTACAAACAGACTGATCAAAACCAAGATCTTATCTCTTAATCTCGTTTTCATCTTAGCACCTCCTTTATAGGTTTTCCCACTTATATTTTAACAAAGAAAGTGCTTTTTCTCAAATGGTCGGATGTCATTCTTTCCAAAATATGGTATACTAAGATATCAAACGAGGATATAGTATGACCAACGAATTTTTACATTTTGAAAAGATAAACCGCGAAACTTGGCAATCCTTGCATCGCAAAACAACTCCTCCCTTGACCGAGGAAGAATTAGATTCAATCAAGAGTTTCAATGACCAGATTAGCCTACAAGATGTTACTGATATCTATCTGCCACTGGCACATCTGATTCAGATTTACAAACGTTCCAAAGAAGACCTTGCCTTTTCAAAAGGCATTTTCCTTCAAAGAGAGAGCAAAAAACAGCCCTTTATTATTGGAGTTTCAGGAAGTGTTGCCGTAGGTAAGTCAACTACTAGTCGACTCTTGCAAATTTTGCTTTCTCGTATAGTCCCTGGAGCAAGTGTTGAACTGGTTACTACGGATGGTTTTTTATACCCAAACAGTGTCTTAATTGAGCAAGACATTCTCAACCGCAAGGGTTTTCCTGAGAGCTACGACATGGAAGCTTTGCTCAATTTCCTAGACCAACTTAAAAATGGGCAGGATGTTGATATCCCTGTTTATTCCCATGAAATCTATGATATTGTCCCTGGTCAAAAACAACGAGTAGAAGCCGCTGATTTTGTCATTGTTGAGGGAATCAACGTATTCCAAAATCCCCATAATGCCCGTCTCTATATTACTGATTTCTTTGACTTTTCAATCTATGTCGACGCCGCAGTCGAGGATATTGAAAGTTGGTATTTGGATCGTTTCTTAAAACTTTTGAGCTTTGCTCAAGATGATCCAGGTAACTATTACTATCGTTTCACTCAACTTCCTCTTAGTGAAGTCAAGGATTTTGCCCACCAAGTTTGGACCAGTATCAACCTAACCAATCTCCAGAATTACATTGAACCGACACGAAATCGTGCCGAGGTCATTCTCCATAAATCTAAAAATCACGAAATTGATGAAATTTACTTAAAAAAATAATTTTCCCTTGTCAAAACGTAAGTTTTCAGATATAATGGTATAGTTAGTAAAAATGGAGGTAAGAACATTGGCAAACATTAAATCAGCTATCAAACGCGCTGAATTGAACGTTAAACAAAACGAAAAGAACTCAGCTCAAAAATCAGCTATGCGTACTGCTATCAAAGCTTTTGAAGCAAACCCATCTGAAGAACTTTACCGTGCTGCCAGCTCAGCTATCGATAAAGCAGAAACTAAAGGTTTGATCCACAAAAACAAAGCTAGCCGTGATAAAGCACGTCTTGCAGCTAAACTTGGTTAATCATTAGCTGCATACAAAATGAGCTCCTCGGAGCTTTTTTTGTGCACATTTTCTGGAGGTTATTATGAAAATAGCTATCATTGGATATTCTGGATCAGGCAAATCCACTCTGGCAGAAAAACTAGCTAATCACTACTCTACCCCCAAACTTCATATGGATACTCTCCAATTTCAGCCAGGGTGGCAAGATAGTGACCGCGACTGGATGCTGAACGAAATGAAAACTTTTCTAGCCAACAACGAAAACTGGGTCATTGATGGAAACTACTCTTGGTGTTGCTATGAGGAAAGAATGGAGCAAGCTGACCATATCATCTTTTTAAACTTCTCTGCTTGGAATTGTCTGCTAAGAGCCTTTAAGCGGTATTTAAAGTACAGAGGAAAAGTGAGAGAAAGTATGGCTAAGGGATGCCCCGAGCAATTCAATTGGGAATTTATCCGTTGGATTCTCTGGGATGGACGTACAAAAAATGCTAAGGATAGATACCAACACTTAAACAATACTTACGGAGAAAAGATGCGCATTCTCCATTCTCAAGCAGAGATTGATTGTTTCTTGAAAGCTCTTAAAAATAAATGATAGAGTAACATTTCATTAAAGTCAGCATGGACTGAATGACTAAAAAAGAGAGTGGGACAGAAATCGGTAATTCGTTAGAATTCGATTTCGTCATCCCACCTCCGCACAGTTGAGTAGGGCTGTAAAAGCTGATGAAATCAGCGTAGTAGAGCCCACTCAACCACTGCGTCTTGCTCGACAATTGAGAGGCTAGGACTTTTGTCCCAGCCTCTTTTCTGTTTCATTTTATTCAACAATCAAGAAGAACTCAATCAATTTATCAATCAAATATGAGATCCCCTGAGGAATGGAGCGAACCTTGTTCATAGTTTCTGAGTTCATGATACAAAAAAACTGAAGGAAGTATAGTCCTACTTCTTTCAGTTTTTTATTGTCTCAATTTAGAAAAAACTTCTCCAATCTTCCCTTCGATAACTAAATCAGCTTGGCTATCTTGAGGAGTGCTGGACTTGTTGATAACGACAAGATTTGATCCTGAAAAATAATTGATTAGGCTAGCTGCAGGGTAAACAACTAAGGAAGTTCCACCAATGATCAACAAATCTGCTTGCTGAATGGCTCGAGCTGCTCTACTAAATACATCCATATCTAGCGCTTCCTCATAAAGGGTCACATCAGGTTTGACCACCTTGCCACAATCTAAGCAGTGGGGAACTGGACCTTCAAGTGCCAAAAATGCATTCAAATCATAAAAGCGATGACAGCCCAAACAGTAATTACGATCTGCACTACCATGCAGTTTCAAAACTTTTTCAGAACCCGCCATTTCATGCAAGCTATCAATATTTTGCGTCACAATCGCCTTTAATTTACCTGTTTTTTCCAACGATGCTAGATAATCATGTGCTAAATTCGGCTTGGCATCTGGATAGAGGAGATACTTTTTGTAGAAGTCAAAAAAATCCTCTGGATAGCGTTCAAACATAGTGCGTGAAACCAGTTGCTCGGCAGTAAAATGGCGACCTAGTTTCAAACTATATATACCATCTGAACTACGAAAATCTGGAATATTAGACTCTGTAGAAACCCCTGCACCACCGAAAAAGACAATTCTCTGACTTTGATCAATAATACCTTGTAGTTGTTCAATTTTATCCATTTTGTACTCCTAGGAATTTTCAAGTTAAAAAGTTGAAAGCCTTGACTTCTTGTCAACTTGGCTTCCAACTTCATTTGATTATGATTTAGATATTAAACTGACTAGTCTCGTTCCTTTGACACAATTAGGCTTTCTTCAATTTCCTTATTCTTACCTATTTCAGGATTGATTCATTGTTGGTGGTTATCATTTTGAGAACAAGAGAAATCATTCTGAATATAGCCTACCTTTAGTCAGCAATCAATGTTTCCAAACCAACCTTCATCATATCAGTGAAGGTGTTTTGACGTTCTTCTGCTGTAGTGTCCTCATCTGGATTGACCAAACTATCTGAAATAGTCATGATAGCAAGGGCATCAACATGATGTTGAGCTGCAAGATAATACAGCGCTGCCGCTTCCATTTCCACCGCTTTTACTCCCCACTTACCAAGCTCAATGTTCTTTTCAAAGTAGTTTGAATAAAAGACATCAGATGACAAAACGTTCCCAACGTGGGTTGTCATACCGAGATTTTTGGCAATATGATAAGCCTTATCTAGCAAATCAAAGCTAGCAATTTGAGGAAAATCATACATAGGCCAGTCGTTGCGGATGATGTTTGAATTGGTAGCAGCGGCTTGTGCTAAAACTAATTCACGAACATGGACATCTTCATTCAAAGAACCAGCAGTTCCCACACGGATTAATTTCTTCACTCCGTAGTCGACAATCAACTCGCGCGCATAAATAGAGATGGATGGCATCCCCATTCCTGTTCCCATAACAGATATACGGTGACCCTTGTAAGTACCAGTGTAACCAAACATGTTACGCACTTCGTTAAAACAAACAGCATCTTCAAGGAAATTTTCCGCAATAAACTTAGCACGAAGAGGATCCCCAGGAAGAAGAATTTTATCAGCAATTTCACCTTGCTTAGCAGCAATATGGATAGACATAATTTATGATACAAAGAGCGACCAGAAAGCGACTGAAAATTAGGAATCTGACGAGAAATCCTGATTTCTCAGTCAGATTATCTATTTTCCGAGCTTTCCGCTCGTGTTCAAATTAGAACACACGCTCTACCTTTCTTTTTTATTAATAGGACAGGCGACGGAGAACAAAGTAAAAATAGGAAACTGACGACGCATCGCAGATGCTAGACAGTTTATCTTTTTTACACAGTTCTCCGCCCGTATTCAGTTCAGCAAATACGGTTAACCCATCCTTTCTTTATTAAATGATATTGATTATAAATTTAAAATATATTTTGGATTAGAAAAACTAGAGTATTCTTATTAATTTTCTATTATCCTTGTCTTTGGTCGTAAGTATTTCTCCCAAGGGATTCGGTCCAGCATTTTAGCAAAACCAAATGCCAAGTAAGCAGTCACCAAAAGAAAAGGTATAGCCTCAAATGACTGACCAGTGAACCCCATTACCAATCCACTTGCAGATAGGGGTGCCTTCAAGGTCACAGCTAAAAAGCAAACCGAACCTAATAGTAAGACTGCTGGCTGGTTGCCACTACCTAAAATCATGGTCAAGAGTGCAGCTCCTGCCATCCCCAAGGCAAAAGATGGGGTCAAGGTACCACCATAGGCACCTGCCCAAAGGGTGACTAAAACGACCAAGGCTTTCAAGACAAATAAGAGGATTACCGTCTTGGCATTACTGCCGTTTAAAATTTCCTGAGCCATCATACGCCCATTACCAAGTAGATGAGGCAAATGGCTAGCCAATCCAACAAGGAAAAGGAATGTTACAGGCAGAGTATAGAGTATCCGCTTGTCCTTTATTCTCTTTAAAGAAGCTTGTTTGTTGAAGCGACTAAAAAGCCAAGCGAGTGGAGTCAGGAAAAGAACTAATAAGGGAACAAGCCACATATCACCTAGTGACCAAGTCAGAGCTGGAATCTGGTAGAGAGCATGATCTGAAACAACAAAGCCTGCTGTAAAGGCTGATACATATGTAGTCAGACCGACCAAGAAAAAACGTTTGACAGATAAAGCAATTCCCAAGGTTTCAAAAACGAAAAACACACTCGTTAACGGAACCTGATAGACAGCCGCTAAACCCGCGCTAGCTCCACAGGCAATGAGAAAGATTTGGTCCTTCACGGAGATAGAAAAAATATTGGCAATAGGTCTTGCAAATAATGCTCCAATCTCCCGTGGTGCAGCTTCCTTACCGATAGGTGCCCCTCCTCCAACTGCAATAATCTGCCAAATTGAATGAACTAGCTGTTTTAAAAAATGAAGTTTGTATTGTGATGTTTCATCTTTCATCTGCGCTTTGATGGAAAAAATCTTTGCTTTTCTTTGCAAGAAATACCAGATCAAGGCAGAACTGACACCCACGATGATTAAACTGAAGCCTATTCGTAATGAGGCAACACCATCTGTCAAGAATCCAGTGTTATGCTCTGTCTGACCAAAAGCAAGCCCTTCAACCAGCTCTAAAAGATAATGGAGCAAAATTCCGAATATACCTGTAACTAGCCCTAGTATGATAACCGCTAGGACTAATTTGAGGTTATATGGGATCTTCTGAAGACTCCTCCTCAACTCATGTACCATGATTATAATTCTGCAAGAATCGCTTTCAGCAATCCTTTGAAGTCGCCTTTGACGCGTTCTGTCACTTCCACTACTTCTTCGTGGTTGAGCTCTTCTTGGAAACCAGCAGCATGGTTAGTGATACATGAAATTCCTAGAACTTTCAAGCCTGAGTGGGCTGCCACAATAACTTCAGGAACAGTAGACATACCAACTGCATCCGCTCCCAATGTTTTATAGGCACGGATTTCAGCTGGAGTTTCATAAGTTGGGCCTGTCACACCGATATAAACCCCATCATCCAGTTTAATGCCCAATTTGTCTGCTACTTGATGAGCAGTCTCACGGTATTCTGGAGTGTAAGCTTTCGACATATCAGGGAAACGTGGACCAAAGTCATCCAAGTTTTCACCAATCAATGGGTTTTGACCAGTCATATTGATGTGGTCAGTAATAGCCATCAAGGTACCAGGACCGAAGCCGATACCTCCAGCAGCGTTAGTTACAATTACACCTTCGCAGCCCAAGACTTTCATAACACGGACAGGGAAAGTCACAACTTCAAGAGGATTTCCTTCGTAGAAGTGGAAACGACCTTGAAGAGCCAAGACTTTTCGACCTGCAAGGTCACCATAAACCAATTTACCAGCATGTCCGACTACTGTGGATTGACCCCAGTTTGGAATGTCAGAGTAGTCTACTACGACTGCATTTCCAATTTCTTCAGCCAATTCTCCAAGACCTGAACCAAGGATCAAACCGAACTCAGGAGCTTCGATTCCTTTGCCCTTCAAAAATGCTGCTGTTTCATTGATTTTATTTAATAATGTCATTAGGTATCTCCTTCTTTATGTTTTAAAAATTGACCAATTTTGTCAAAGGTATTAGCGTTACGAATGGTAATATTGCGATAGAAAGGCATCTTAAGCAAGTGCTTGTGATAAGCTGTTTTAGAGTAGCTAGCTTCTGACAATTTACCCCAGAAGATCCCTAATTTCCCAAAATGAAGCACTTCATCGACCAGTTCCAAACTGTTCACTTTCTCGATGACTTGATCCACATCCAAGCTCTCAGTGTAAAAGAGCACATCCTTGCGAGCCATCACATGATTCCACCAATCAGGAAGATTTCTAAGCTCCTTTTCATAGTCTTCAAGACTCAGCAAGGAAAAACTCTGAATAAATGGATAGCGTCTTTCAAAGAAAGCCTGTAAATTCTCTATTAATTTAGTTCTAGGCACAATGCTATTAAAGAAAATATTGCCACTATTGATGTAGGTTGCTACATTTTCTAATCCCAACTCCGTCAATTCTTGACGCAATTGAGCCATGACCACCTTGTTCTTTCCACCGACATTAATTCCCCTAACAAGTAGAGCGTAGCGAATCATCTTAAACTAATTTATCTAAGAAACTTTCACCGATCATGGCTTTTTCAACACCAAAGTTCTCTGCAATCGTTGCTGAGATGTCAGCGAAGTGTCCAACTGGAATTAATCCATTGCCTTTAAAGGATGGACTGTATGCCAAAAGTGGAATATATTCACGAGTATGGTCAGTACCAGCATAGGTTGGGTCATTTCCGTGGTCAGCAGTAATCAAAAGAAGATCGTCTTCTCTCATTGCTGCCATAATTTCTGGCAAGCGCTCATCAAACTCATGCAAACAATCACGATAGCCGTGTGGATCACGACGGTGTCCATATAAAGCATCAAAGTCTACCAAGTTTGTGAAGGAGAACCCTTTTTCAAATTCAGGAAGTCCCATAGTCTTCAATAGTGTATCAATTCCATGACTATTTGACTTATTGTGACCCATATCGTGGTTGATACCTGCACCATTGAAGATATCGTTAATCTTACCAACTGCATATGTATCAATACCGGCTTCATTCAATTTGTCCAATACAGTTGGAGCAAATGGAGAGACAGCCAAGTCACGACGGTTAGCCGTACGAGTGAAGTTTCCAGGCTCACCAACATAAGGACGGGCAATGATACGACCAAGAAGAGCTGGACGCTCTAAAGTAATCGAACGAGCGTATTCACAGATACGGTAGAGTTCATCCAAAGGAATGATGTCTTCGTGGGCAGCAATCTGCAAAACAGGATCAGCTGAAGTATAGATAATCAACTCGCCAGTTTCCATTTGGCGTGGTCCAAAGTCATCGATGACAGCTGTTCCTGAGTATGGTTTGTTAGCTTCGCGGATGACCTTGCGACCTGAGAATTCTTCGATTTTTGTCAAGATTTCTTCTGGGAATCCATTCCAGAAAGTATCAAACGGTTCTGTAATATTAAGACCCATGATTTCCCAGTGACCTGTCATGGTATCTTTTCCAAGAGAGACTTCTTCTAACTTCGTAGCATAACCAGTTGGATTGCTCTCAGCTGGAACAGTCTTCAAGGCTTGTTCTCGAGGAATGTTCCCAAGACCAAGTTTTGCCATATTTGGAACATTCAAACCTACTGATTTTGAAATGTGTCCAAGCGTGTCTGATGCACCATCAGGAACACCAGCGTTGACAAAGTTATGAGCATCTGGTGCTGCACCAATTCCTACAGAATCTAGTACCACCAAGTGAATACGATTAAATTTTGGCATAGTGTGTCTCCTTTTTATTTTGATTATTTTGCTTTTGTTGAAGTTAAAATCTGAACGCCCTCTTGTCCAGCAACGATGACCTTATCCACCATTTGGTTAAACAAGCCATGCTCGACGACACCAACGACATGGTCCAATTCTTGTCCAAGAGCAATTGGGTCTTCAATCACTTCCAAGGCCAAATCGATGATAAAGTTTTGCATATCCGTCACAAAACGTTGGCCATCCTTTTCGCGGAAGCTCGGTTTATAGCCAGCTCGCTCAAATCGACGGAAGACCTGTTCGGCACCATATTGAACAACCTCTACTGGTAATTTAAAGGCACCGAGTTTCTCTACTAGCTTACTTTCATCAACTACCCAGATATATTCTTTAGATGGAGTTGCGACAACCTTTTCCATGAGAAGGGCCCCACCACCGCCTTTGATTCCGTTAAACTGACTGTCTACTTCATCTGCACCATCAACTGTCAGGTCTACAAAGTCCACTTGATCAATTGACTTAAGAGGAATATTGAGTCCTTCTGCCTGCTTGCTAGTCACACTAGAAGTCGTTACAGCTGTAATCTGTAAGCCCTCTTCCTTGATACGACGACCTATTTCTTCTACGAAATAGTAGGCAGTTGAGCCTGTTCCAAGCCCGACAACCATACCATCTTTGACGAACTCGGCAGCTTTAATCCCTGCCAATTTTTTCAGATTTTCCACTTATACACCTCCAAATAGAGCTACTTCTATTATATCATGAATACGCTTCAAATTCATCCTTACACTAGAAAAACCCGAACATTTTATTTCGGGTTTTGTGAATTTTATTTAACCATATCAGGATCATAGTCGTAAAATCCAGTATCCAAGAAACGATTTTTAGGATGGAGCTTGCGAACTTCTTCATCGAGCAAGAAGGCCTGGTCATGTGTAAAGTTACCTTCTTGAATCAAATTACGCGCTTGGATAAAGAGTTTTGCAATTTCTACAAAGTTTTGGCCTGGAGTGTAGAGACCTTCAAGCTTCCAATGAGTGAAACCATGTTCTACCAACTCAGTCAACTTGGTCATCAAATCAAGGTCATTGTTAGCAAAAATATGAGTTCCATGATTGTCTTCAAAAATAGAGTAATGGCTCTCTGGGTCACTTGGCTCAGCTAAGAACAAATCACGTTGACGAGATTTTTCATCATCAATCTGTGTGAAATTATAATAGTTTTGCAAGAGTGGACGCTTAGAGTGGTGGATGACACTAGCACCGTAAACCAAAACTTCAGCAGGAATTTCCAAAATTTCAGGCATTTTAAAGAGTTCAGCTGATGGGATTTCACGCGCCAAAACTGCTTCTGACGCTCCTGCTTTTTGTCCCCAGAAGTTAATCTGACGACTGCTTGTGACCATGGTTGACGCATCGTAAATCGTTTTGAAAGAATATTTATCACGGTTAACCACATAAAAGACACCTGCGTCCCCAACTGTGATATAGTCCGTTTTGATTTCTTCTAAAAAGTCCAAGAAGGGCTTGATACGGTCCATCATGTCTTGGTGCATAAGAGCATTGACCGCAACGATTAATTCCTTACCGGCATCATGAACCAGACCAGCTATGGTTCTCAGTTCATCATAAGAAAAAGTCTTTGGTAGGCGAAGACCAAAATCTTTCTCACCGACATAGATGCGGTCAACTCCCGCCTCTAGTAATTCTTTTACTTGTTCAATGCTTTCAGCAGTTGCTGTAATAATAATCTTTTCCATAAGAAAAATTATACCACATTTCTGAAAAATCAGCTATTCCCTAAAATGATAAATTTACTTATTCTTTTTGTAACCTTACTGTAATAATTTTTTTCTTGAAAAATGGTAAAATGAAAGAGTACTGTTAAGGAGAGAATCATGCCCGTAAGAAAATATCAACCGTATGAGTTTGAAGAAGAGGAAACTCAAACAGCGCTCTATCAAGACTATGTTCCAGAAACCACTTCCGTTGCTAGTTTGAAGGAAGTTCTTTTCTTTGTAAACATTGCTTGTTTTTGCGTCTTTTTAGCCTTGTTTAGCTTTATCTTTTTAGCCCTCAAGTTCAACACAGTTCTGGCTTTTAGTCTAGCAATTGCCTTGAGTTTGGTAGCTCTAAAGTTCCAACGTTCTATGATTAAGAAAAAATTTTATTAGACTCAAAAAGGTCGGGATTTTTATCCCGACCTATTTTTTATGTAACACGATAACTACATGGCTGTGACTAGAAAAGCGATACTTGGTTTACTACTTTCTAATTCACCGCCTTTTCTTATTTACTTTTACGTTTAGATGGTGTCTGAATAGCAATTTTTACTTCAAAAATAGTACCATGAGGTTTATTATCTTTGACACTGATGGTTCCTTTAAGGGCATCAACAATTTGTTTTGCCAAGGACAAACCTAACCCAAAACCACCTTTTTGGCGAGTACGAGCCTTATCAACCCTGTAAAAGCGATCAAAAATTTTCTTTTTATCTACTGCAGAAATACCGATTCCATCATCAGCCACTGACAAATAGAGATTACGCTCTGTAGCCGCGATTACAAAATGAATAACTCCTTCTTCTTCAGTATACTTGACAGCATTGTCAAACAAGATAGTCATCAGTTGCTTAAGAAGAAGCTTGTCTGTTATGATGGTCCGATGAATACGATTTTCAAAATGAAAAACGCGGTTATTTTCAGATGCAATCATCTCATAGTTGGTAAAGGTTGTGTTAAAGAAGTTTGGCTGTACTTCTCCTAGTTCAGGATTGATACCATCATCACGGCGGGCTAGATTAAGAAGATTGGTTGTTAAAAAGCGCATGTTCCGAACTTCTTCTAAACTAGAAGCAATACTCTCGCTTGATTCCAAAATGGTAGCCTCAGGCTTTCGAAAAAGAGTTTCTAGACGATTTTGAAGAACAGCCAGTGGAGTTCGTAACTCATGACTGGCATTTTCCACAAAGCTCTGTTGCTTTTGCATACTCTCAAGCAAGGGTTTTACACTAACACGCGCAAGATAAAGGCTGGCAAGGATGGATATAATCCAGAAGCTGGCCATAACGACTACGATTAATTGCTCATGGTTTTGACTGATTTGTTCCAGCTGACTGGTATTAATCAAAACAGCTGCATACTTAATATTGGTCGAGACAGATTCAATATTCATCTCAGTCAGAATCACTCGATAAATCTCATCCTGCCCATAGCTATTCTGGACATGAAGCTGTCTAATGTGATTCAAATCCTTTTTATTAAATGTAACCCTATCAAGACCTAAAAAGCGATTTCCAGCTACTAGTTGATTTAAACTAGAGTCCAATAAAATTACTTCCGTATTAGAACTGACTGTAGGTTTGTTATTTGAAGGCGGCCCTACCGATTCACTATTCAAATCTTTTACATCTTCTGTCGCACGGTTGACAGCCAACTGGATAACATCCTGAGGATTAGCACTGAGTGACAATAGCTTCTCATCAACTGAGGTATAAAGACTCGAATGCATAACCTGCAAGATAATCAAGGTCATAGCGGAGAAAATCAGAGTAAATACTCCAAAGTTACGAATAAAGTAACTAAAATCCTCCTCATACCAATTCTTTTTAATTTTTTTAAACATGTTTTAAAATATACCCAACACTACGCAAGGTTTGGAGGTTTTCAGCAAAGACTGAGCCCTTTAATTTCTTACGAACTTTTGATACATATACTTCTACCACGGAGATGGTTGTGTCACTGTCAAATCCCCACAAACGGTCAAAAATTTGTGTTTTTGGTAAGATAACATTTTGATTTTGGAGGAAATAAACCAAAAGATCAAATTCTTTACCTAATAGTTCAACAACAGTATCATTGACTTTAACCTCATTGGTAGATAGATTGACAGTCAAATCACCATAAGAAAGAGTATTTTCATTGAATTTGCCAGAACGTTTGAGAAGGGCCTGAATACGCATCTTGAGTTCTTCTAGGTAGAATGGTTTTGTTAGATAATCATCTGCCCCAAGCTCAAATCCATGACCTTTGTCATCGAGACTTTCCTTTGCTGTCATGATAAGAACTGGTGTCGAAACGCCTTTTTCACGTAATTCTTTTAAGACTTGGAAACCATTTTTTTCAGGCAACATCAAATCAAGCAGAATCAAATCATAAACGCCACTTTCAGCCTCATAGAGACCTTCTTCACCATCAAAAACCTGCATGACATCCGCAAAATCATCCAGAAAGTCAAAGACTGAATTTGAAAGGCCTAGGTCATCTTCCACTAATAGAATCTTGATCATCAAAAATTCCTCCTTATTATACCTATTATAGCAAAAATATCTTAAAAAAAACTCAACTTCCCTTGTTTTTCCAAGAGAAAGTTGAGTTTTTGTAATCTAGTTAGACTAGAATCTTTTAAGCTTTGCTATATTGAGCAACAGCTGCTTCAACTGCTGCTTTTTCACGCTTGATCAATTCAACGCGTGCTGCGATTTCCTTGATTCCCATACCGATGTTACGGCTAAGGGCAAGGTCAGAAAGTTGTGGCTCAAAGAATTCCTTGTATTCCGCCAAGCGTTGCTCTGTCTTGAATACATGGGCAGGAAGGATAACAAAGCTATCAAAGCTCATATCTCCACCAAGAGCAGCCTTAATCCAATCCCAGTTTTCACGCGCCCAAGCCCAAACTGGTTCCTGAGTTTCCTTATGACCTAAGAACTGATAATACCATGCAGACAAATCTTGTGGTTTTACCACAAATTTGTCCTTCCAAGAAGCAATCAAGGTTTGGATATTATCCGCATCTGTACTGTAGGCAAGAGCAGCTGCCAATTGGCGTTTAAAGGCAGCATCTGTGGCATGAGTATAAAGATCGAGATAAGTTGCGACCAAGTCCTTAGTCTCATGGTGTTTCATTTCATTGATGAGAACTTGGGAACGAATGGCCGCTGGAAGTCCTGAAAGATTATCCTTGTGGGCTTCGAAAATTTGGCTAGCAACTTGACTGGCTTCCTCGTCATTTGAACGAATCATCATAGAAATTGTCAATTGACGAACCAATTCATCTTCATCAGATTCACCCTCTTTAGCTTCAAAGCCAAGACGGTCATAGTTGTAACAAGCCAGTTTAGCAATAAGGGCTTTAAAGGCTTTTTCTGTCTCAGTTCCTTCATCGATAAAGCGATCAAGCGCTCCGATAACTTGTGAAACTGCTGAAACAACGAGATAAGATTCTTCTTTAGCCAATTGATCCACTACTGGAAGCAAGTCTGCGTACGAAATGTGCCCTGCTTCAGCAAGCAAACGACGTTCTTGGACGATTTGAAGTTTACTTGTGTTATCAAGTTCTACTAGGTCTGCAAGCACAGCATCAAGTAATTGACCTTGATAGTCTGTAATGTAGTGGGCTGTATTTTCAGTGTTGAGACGAAGTGCTCCTTCATTTTCAGCAAGAAGTGCTGCATAGCCAGGGATTTCGATACTTTCTGTTTCGAGAGTATCTGGCAAACCTTTCCAGTTACTGTTAAGTGGCACTACCCAAAGACGGTTCTTGTCTTCATGCTCACCGATAAAGAATTGTTTTTGTGAGATCTTCAAAACATCATTTTCAACAGTGGCAGTAAGGACTGGATAACCAGGTTGTTCCAACCAAGAATCCATAAAGGCTGCTACATCACGGCCTGATGCTTGTCCGAGGGCGTTCCAAAGGTCACGACCAATAGTGTTTCCGTATTGATGTTTTTCAAAGTAAGCGTGCAATCCTTTAGCAAAATCAGCATCTCCTAGCCAACGACGAAGCATGTGCATGAGACGGCTACCTTTGGCATAAACGATAGCTCCATCAAAGAGCGTATTGATTTCATCTGGGTGTTTGACTTCAACGTGAACAGATTGAACGCCATCCGTCGCATCGCGTTCAAGAGCAAGAGGTACTCCACCTGTTTGGAAGTCCTCAAAGATATTCCAGCTTGGTTCGATGGCATCTACACAGACGTATTCCATCATGTTAGCGAAACTTTCATTAAGCCAAAGGTCATCCCACCACTTCATAGTTACAAGGTTACCGAACCATTGGTGGGCAAGCTCATGGGCAATAACGAGGGCTACCTGTTGACGGCTAGCAAAGGTTGAATTCTCATCCACAACCAAGTAAACTTCACGATAAGTTACCAGACCCCAGTTTTCCATAGCACCAGCTGAGAAGTCAGGAAGGGCGATGTGAAGAGATTGAGGGATTGGGTACTTGACTCCGTAGTAATCTTCGTAGAATTCGATAGAACGAACAGCGATGTCTAGTGAGAAATCAAGGTTTGAAAGTGGATGTACCTTGGTTGAGTATACACCTACCAAAGTACCATTTTTAGTTTTAGCAGTTACCCCTTGCAAATCACCAGCAACGAAAGCTAGCAAGTAAGAAGACATACGTGGAGTTGTTTCAAATTTCCAGATACCTGATTCCTTGCGGTTTTCAACGTCAATTTCTGGCATGTTAGACAAGGCCAACTCACCTTCAGCTTGGTCAAAACGAAGTGCTAGGTCAAAGGTTGCTTTTGCTTCTGGCTCATCCACACACGGGAAGGCTTCACGAGCAAAGTGGCTCTCAAACTGAGTAGACAAGACTTCCTTCTTAACTCCATCAACTGTGTAGTAAGATGGGTAAATCCCTGTCATGTTGTCTGTGATTTTACCTGAAAAAGCAATGACCAAATCAACTGAACCTGCTTCTGTATGTTCGATATGAAGAGCTTCGTTCTCGTTATCAACTGTAAATGGACGAGATTGCCCTGCTACTTCAACAGAAGCAATTTCCAAGTCTTTTTGGTGAAGGGAAATACGGTCACTTTTAGCTTGACCAGTAATAGTTACTTTTCCTGAAAACGTCTTAGTCTCACGACTCAAGTCTAAAAATAAATCATAATGTTCAGGAACAAATTGTTTAATATAATGTTCAACTGCTTGCATCATTTTCTCCTATTCTAAATTTCTGAGCAAATGCTCTAGTTCAAACATACCTATTTTATCATATTTTAAGTCAGAAAAAAGCTTTGGACAGTGATTTCCAAAACTTTCTTCCTTCTAGTAGTCTACAGAGGGTAGACCTTGCGAAATTCTTCCAAAACAACCTTGCTGTCAGGTGTAAAAGTCAGACCTGCTTCACCCAAGCAGTCTGTGAAAAAGTCCTCATGAACCTGGCGCCAATAGGCTAAGGATTTGTCTCCTTCACCTTCCTTGTAGGCATGGTCGGCTGAAACCTGATGGAAAGGCTGAACGGAAACCTTTGTAATTTCGACAATGCAGACAGCCTGATTTTGACTGTCTAAAATGATATCAAAAGTTCCTTCTCGCGGAAGGGGTTCGTTATCAACTGCATAAAGATCATAGGCTGATGCAGTTGCCGTCTTTTCACCTTTTAAAACCAAGTCTGCCAAGAGATCGGCCTCTACTCCAAAAGCCCAGGCATCTATCTCATCACCGATAGAGGGATTGATTTGCTTGTAGGTATTCCACATTTCTTGCGGTGTCATGGGTTGCTCCTTTGTATTTTTCACTTTCTTCTTTTACACGTTTGAGATGATCTGGATGGTCAATCTCTAAATTAAAAATCTCCGGAATAGAACTGTAGTGGATAATGCATTTGATATCCATTTGATTCATTTTTTGTATGAAAGAAGGATTCAGATAGCCTGCTACAGCGAAATCTATCTTTTTCATCCTTGCCTTATCCTGCATCTGTCTCAGCATTTCTAACATAATGGGACTTTCCATATCATGCCATTGACTGTTTCTTACAGTCGCAAAAATAAATGAAGTCAAATCGTTCATTCCCACTACAATCTTTGAAATACCCGTTTCCAGTATCCTGTCTAAGTCAAAATACGCTGACGGTAATTCAATCATTATTCCAACTTTTCCAGTAAAACAATGCTGGCGCAATACTCTAATAGCTTGTTTTAACTGTTCAGCATCATTGACAAAAGGAAAAATAACAGACAGATTGGGATTGGTTTGATAAACTTCTGTAACGACATGTGCCTCAGCCTGAAATTCATCTGAACACGCCAATAAACGCCTAGTCCCTCTATATCCAAATAAGGGGTGGCGTTCGTCAAAATACTCTTTAGTCCCGTCTAGACTATTTGCTTCTGCATTTGTTAACTCTGAAAAGCGATACCAGACTTCTTCATCTGAGTACAAATGGCAAATAGTGTCTAAATAATCTTTTACAAATTGCTGACAACTTGGTAACAGGATGTTTTGATTGAGCTCTCTCAACAAGTATTCGCCACGAATCATACCAACATGATGAAATAGTTGTGGGTAAATTTTTTCAAGAATTTTTTCGCCACTAAGAGCCAGTTGATTTTGCATGTCCATTCACCTCGTCTTAAAAGATACAATATCAGATATCATTATATGACGCTTTCATCTAGTTCAAAAGCTTCATAAGGTTCAACTAACTCATATCCTAAAAATTCTGCTACTTTTTTGGAAGCCTCGTTATGAGCATCCCAAAGAGGAAACATATCTCTATTTAAACTCTCTAGAATCATTGCAGCACCAAGCTTTTTAGCAAAGCCATTTCCTTGTTCGTTTGGTCTAGTTGCAACTTCCACTTCAACTGCTCCACGGTAAACTAACCCTGAGGAAATCCCAGCAATCAGTTCTTTATTTTTAAGAACCACAAAGCCAAATCCACCTTTTAAAGAAAAATCCTGATAGGACTCAAAATCTCCCTTTAAATCTTGTGACCATTCTTCCTCAAAAAAGCAGTTATAAATATGATTATCAATAGGCACAATATTGTAACCTTCCTCTAAATGACTAACTAGATCATTTAGAAATTCAACTTGAAAATTTGCCTTATCCTTAAAAGAATAGCGAGTAAAAGAAATTAGCTCCACTTTCTGATGCAGAAAATCTTGCCAATTGGTATTTTCTGAAATAATAATCTTATAATCTAAACCATATTTCCTAACAAAATCTTCCCAAAATCTGGAATTCAACTCCCCTGCTAGGTATAGAAAATTCCCAATATCATAAAAACTTGTTGTCCCATCACTGTTTCGGTATACAGTTCCAATTTGAGATTTAAGACCATAGAGAACCATATTTTTCTTCCATGTTTTAAATAGTTCCATTATCCCCCATCTTTACCTTCCAATTTCTATATCTTGTCAGTTCTAATTCAGGAAATCCTTGTAACTCTGCCTTAGCCTTTAATACTAAGGGTGAGGCATTTTCTTCGGTCATCTGCTCAAGAGGAAGCCAAATGGCATTTGCTGAATCGTTACTTCCATCAAGAACTTCATGAGGAAGGGATTTTTGAGAGCCTTCTAAATCAAGTACTATATCATAAAAGACCATGATATGATGTACTGCGAAGTCTTGCCCCTCTTCTTGAACCAGCACGTCATAAACCCTAGGATTTGAGTAACTGTTAAGTGTATATCCTGTCTCTTCCAGAACTTCTCTCTTGAGGGTTTCTGTCAAACCCTCACCGATTTCCTGACTACCACCAGGTAAATCAAAACGATGCTGATAAGGCCCTCTCGTTTTCTCAATGCAAAGCAATTTACCATTCTCATAGCAAACGCCATAGACACCAAAGTGTTTTTTGATTTCCATATTCCACTCTTTCTAATAATCCAAGTTTGAAAACTTACATCATCCCTTATATGGAAAGAGGCTAAAGATTTCATGATCCTTGATATACTTCTTTAGTATCTCCATATTCTCTTCGATTTTTGCTTGGATATCTGTCTCTTCACAAGTTGACTCATCAATAAAAAGGTGAATCTTCAATAAATCTGTCAAGTATAGCAAACGGCGTTCCATTTCCGATTCAGGACTTGAAGCTTGCTCGATTTTTGCAAGCTTTTGCTCCAAGCTATCACCATTCAAAAATCTCTGATGAACTCTCCTTCTTATTTTTTGAGTTGATTCCTCCCCTTGTTCTAATGGAGATAAAAGGAGTTTTTTATAGACGAGTACTTGATTTTCTTTTTCTCTTTCCAGATAGGCCAATAAAACTAGAGAGCTATCAACAACGGTCCAAGTGTTATAATTCCCTTCAAATGAAACTTTTATGATCCTATCTAATAATACCTTAGCCATTTCCTCTTGGCCATCCAGATAAAGTAAATAGGCCAGATGATTCAGTGATTCGAGATAGCTAGCTTGGGTTTTCTTATTCTTTTTTAATATTTTATCTAAATAGGGATGTAGGTCTGGATGATTTTCCACTAGCTCAACTACTTCTGATAGCTTCATCTGAAATCCTTTCTATTCTTTTTTAAAATAATTTAAAGAGATTTTAGTCAATTAATCCAACTCTGCTCGACTAAACAAGTCTTTCATAGCTTCGATATCATCGCAAAACTCTTTAAAGCCAAGAGCAAATCTAGACAAGGCGTCTACCTTGGAAGAATAGGCACAAAACATACTTCCTTCAGGATCAAAGTCTATTGCATCGCTTAATTCAGGCATTTTTTCCTCCAAAAATACCAAAGCTAGCGATGCCCAATCGTAGCCATTTCCTTCAAATCCCTCCTCTTCTCGAGTATCAAACACTTCCTGTCTGTATTCTCCATCAGGGTAATAAATGAGCGAGCCTCGAACATTTTTAGGATCCTCATCATATACAAGCAGGCTAAAAGGGGCAATTTTTTCATTTATGTTTTCGTAATCTATCATTTCTTAACTCCTTATTGTATTTGTTAATTATCAATGAACTTCATAAATCTAGTATGCTTACTAGCTTTCAAAGGGCATAAAACTATCATGCTGATGGTAATATTTCAAAGCCTCAACAAAGTCTTTATGACTTGCATCTGGCTTTTCCTCAAGTGCAACCGTGAGAACATCAAGCAACTGCTCTCCATAGTAGACTAGCTGGAGATTTTGCTCCACTACATCAGCAGGGTAAATATCACGGTCTTCCACGACATCCGGATAATCTGATACCCAATAGAGCCTATCTAGTGCTAGCTCTCCATCCTCCTTGCCATAGAGGCAAAAATCATCTGAAGAAGACTCGTCCGCGCGCACCTGCTCGATCATCTGCTCAAGTGAAAGTTCTTGGTGTTTCCGCATCTCTTCTCCTTTTTAGTCTTACTCTTCAACAAAAGAATTCAAAAAATCCACAAAAGATGGCCATTGACCATACAACTCAGCTTTTTCTTCTAAAACATAGAAGTAAACCTTGCCATAATCCTCTGCCCTTAAAGAAAGAGCATAATTGCCAGATCCAGGATCATAGGCAAAATGGAGAAGATCTGCGCCCTTAAATCCCTCAGGCACAGCCTCATCGTCAAACCAGGTAAGAGACTTTCTCATCTCCTCAAGTGAATTAAAGGAATTGAAAGGAAAGAGATGACGGTCATCGTGACCCCCCCTTACTTGGGGCTGACCACCATTGTACTTGAAATAAAAATCCTTCATGGCTTCCGGTAATTTCTTCCCAAGAATCTCCTCAAATTGTAAAAAATCTTCTTTTGAAATCGGTGAATCTGCATCTAGCACTCTAAACATGATTTCTCCCTCCCAGTTTTACAACTCTTCCTCTAAACTCTTATCAATAAAGTCATAGACGTTTGCAGCAATTTTTTGCATTTCTAAGGATCCTAAAGCACCCAAGTCATTTTCATAAATGCAATCATCTGCATTTTTCTTAATAAAGTAGGCCAAATCTCCTTCCTGTCCAATCATAAAGTAATCTGGCTCTACTTCCTCAATCTGATAAGTTTCATTACGCTCCTCTAGATCCTCCTTGGCATACAAACAGATACCTGTATCTCCAATTTCATAGGAGTCAATCTCTTTCCAGTCCGTTAAAAACTGATAGTAGAGATTGGGCAAGACAAATCCAAACTCATCTCTTTTCATAGCTTACCTCCACATATTCACAGAATAGCAACTATGCTACTTCAAAGACCATCCACCGTCAATAGTGAGAATTTGCCCCTGCATGGCGCTTGCTTTTCCACCTGCTAAAAAGAGGCTGATTTCTGCCACTTCTTCTGGCTCAATCCAGCGTTTGATAGGTGTTTCACTAGCAACCCAGTCCGCCAAACCACCTGGTTCAAAGTCAGCTGCGGTCATACCAGTCTTAACTGCACCAGGAGCAATGCCAAAAACCTGAATCCCAGCCTCAGCATAGTCTAGAGCCAACTGCTTGGTAAATCCAGCCAAGGCGTGTTTAGACGAGGTATAGGCGTGCCCACCACCGCCTGCTAGACTTGAGGCAATGGAACACATATTGATGATGATTCCTCGCTTATTTTCCAACATGTTCATCAAATAATAGCGCGTCAGCTCTACTGGTGTCACATAGTTGATTTCAAAAATCTCTTGTATTTCTTGGGATGTTTGTTCTAGTAAAGGTTTGTAGTCATCCAAAACTCCAGCTGTATTGCAGAGAACATCCACCTGAGGACACCAATCAAAAATCGGCGTTAAATCCAAGGTCAAGTCCCGCTGCAAGAAGTGAAACTCACCCTGTAAATCAGGATTTTCACCCTGATCCACTCCAAAAACCTGATAACCTTTTTCTAAAAAGAGTCGAGCTTGAGCCAGACCAATCCCTGAGCTAACACCTGTAATCAGTACACGTTTAGTCATGGACTTCCACCCAATCCGTCGCTAAGACATCACAAGGAGTTGGACTCCACATAGAAAAACCTTCCCCTTCACCAGATACGTTGATGAGGAAATAGGGTGTCACTTCAAGGGCGACGCCATTTTGCTCGATGGTATCAAAAAGCTGCACATAATTTTCAGCTCCCCCCCAGCCAGTACGCACGTATTTCTTCTTAGCCTTTAGTCCAGGTAAAATCTCTTCAAATGTCATGTTTTTCTCCTTTGTTATCTATAAATCTTAATTTCATTATAACAAAAAACCGTTTTCCAACGGCTTTTTGACAATTATTTTTCATGATTTATTAAGCTTTAGTAGATTACCACTGCAAACCGGCTTCTCTAATTTCCTTTTTAGAGGCAAACTTCCCATTTGGTCGGTGCCATCGTCCATTTCTATCTCTAAAGTAGCCACCTGAATTACTGCTGTGTGATTCTTCCTCTGGTGCTTGTGCTTCAGTTTCCTGCTGTGTCTGTTCTTCTTTAGCCTTCTCTTCAGCTTCTTTTCTCGCTCTTTCTTCTGCTTCCTTTTCTTCAGCCTCTTTCTTGGCTTTTTCCTCGGCTACCTTTTGCTCAGCGGCGCGTTCCTCAGCTGATTTGACTGTGTTCTTTGCAGTACCGTCAGCATAATTTATCTCTGCATTTGCTGAAACATTCTCTAAAGTCACATGGGTCACGGAATACTTATCAAGTTTTTCCTTACTACTTCCTAATTTTATCTCAAGCAAATTCCCATTTTGATCAATTCCTACATACTGGAGTACAATTTGTCTTGGAATCAACTCATCATCCTTATAGACTGCTGCTACCTTATAGTCAAGATAATAATTGGGATGATTTGCAAGCCATGAATCGAGTCCATTTTCATAATAGAGCATGCTACTTTGATTTTTATCATCCGTTCCTGTAAAGGCGCCAGTATTTAACCATGCTGTCATAGGAACTAGATTACGCCCTTCGTCATTTAGTCCACTAAATTGATAGCCAACCAAATGTCCGCGATTCATCAGCCAGGCTTCCTTTGTGCCATCACCATAATAAAATTTATAGTTATGCCATCCAACTGGATCAAATTCTAGTTTTTCTTCCCGTTTATCTTTGGGTTCATCACTATCTTTCAACTGAATATGAGCATAAGTTGCTCGCGATTTGGAATCAAGTTCCCCGATTTCTAGCTGCTTTTCGTTCTTAAAAGTAAGTAGACCAGCTTCCTTGTATAGCTTTGTATTATCCTGCTTGCTCTGTTCAGTCAGTACAGGTTCAGCTACTTTCGCCTCCTCTTTATGTTTCGAGCAACCAACAGATGTCAGCAATGAGAGTAAAACAACAGAAGTCAAAACTATTTTTTTCATTCTAAATACTCCTATTTTATTAAAATATTTATTATGTTGTTATTTTATAAAATTTTACCATTTATATTTTGCATTTTCAAACAATTATATAAATTTTTCAACAAAATAAAAGAGCGAAATATGACCTCGCTCTTGATAAAAGTTAATGAAAAAGTAGAATACATTTTATAATATTTTATAAATTTAATTCTTTTAATTACTTTATTTCTATAAGTTTTTGATATATTTTTTTAGTTAATTCTTGTTGTTGACTTGCTGTTAGTTTTGAAGAAGTACGAATCAAAACTGTACCATACACATAATGTGAACCAGGTTGAAGAGCGGTTCCATCGTATGTACTAATATAATTATTACGTTTTTCTGCTTCCTCTTTAGTTTTATATACCTCTATATTTCCTCCAGCATCATTTCCTTTTTGAACAATATCTGAACCTTCTACTGGAGGAGTTACTTGATTATCTACAAAATAAACCGATGCTGTATAACCACCCTGTTTATTTAAGTGCTTATTAGGATCATTACTTTCTGTCACAGATTGTACTCCAGTAATTGTATCAACTTCTTTAAGTCTTTCCTCAATAAATGTACTTGATGGATTCGTAATTTGTTTTAATTGAATGATACTATTTTTGTATTTTTTTAATTTATCCTTTAATTCATTTTGATTTTCGTCATAACTTAACGGTTGATTCATTTCATCAATCTGATTTTCAATATCTTTTGTTTTTTTCTCTATTTCAGGTACTTTTCTTATTGTTTTTTGAGTTTCTTCAACAGAATTCTTTAAGTCATCTAAAGTATTTGGTTCTAATGCTTCTTCTCCTTTTTCAACCACCGTTTCAGCCTCAGATAATAAGTCTTCAATATCTTTATTTTTTTCTTTTAGAGATGTAGAAGCCTTCTCAAAGTTACTGACAGCAGTTTTATAAGGTACATAAGATAAAAAATAATAACCCAAACTAACACCTAGTACTGCAAGTATCATAATAGATATGATTGCTATAATTTTTTTCATATTTACTTCCCCTAAAAAATTTTTTATTTTATTATACTATCATTGGTTTGTATTTTCAAACAATTATATAAATTTTTAAATAAATATAAAAAGAGCGAGGTATCACCTCACTCTTGATAAAATATTTCTTTAGTTTTTATGGCAAATCATTCCCTGCTGCTAGGTAAATCTCATACCACTCTTTTCGAGTTAGGTTGACATTACTTGCTTGGCTTGCTTCTATCAAATGTTTAGGGTTAGTTGTCCCTACTACTGCCTGCATCTTAGCTGGATAACGTAACACCCAAGCGATAGCAATAGCTGATGGGCTCACACCGTATTTTAAGGCTAGGCGATTTAGGACTTGGTTTAGTTGTTGGAACTTCTCATTGCCAACAAAATTACCCTTGAAGTAGCCAAACTGTAAGACTGACCAAGCCTGAAGGACTATGTCGTTTAATTTACAGTATTCAAAGACGCTACCATCACGCACAGCTGCCTTTTCACCTTCCATATTGACATGGAAACCTGATTCAAATCCTGGCGTGAAAGCTGCGCTTAGTTGTAATTGATTGATAGATAAAGGTTGTTTGACCTCTTTCTTCAGTAATTCCATCATCATAGGATTTTGATTGGACACACCGAAGTCTCGAACTTTACCTGATTTATGTAGAATTTCAAAGGCTTGAGCCACTTGATCAGCTTCCATCAAAGCATCTGGACGATGGAGAAGCAAGCTATCTAGATAATCAACCTGCAATCTTTTTAGAATCCCGTCTACTGATTCTAAAATATAATCTTTTGAAAAATCAAAATAGGTAAATTCTTCTATGCGAATGCCACACTTAGACTGGATCCACATCTTTTCTCGCAGGTCAGGACGATTGTTTAACACTTGACCCAGTAATTCTTCGCAACGACCTCCACCATAGATATCTGCCAAGTCAAAGGCATTGATTCCTACAGATAGGGCTGTTTCAACCAACTCCTCAACTTCTTTAACCGACTTGTCACTGATTCGCATCATGCCGAGCACAATTTCTGACAGTTCTTTTTTCTCTTGACCAAATGGAATGTATTTCATGGCTTTTTCCTCCGTTTTTCTTCATTATAAAGCAGAATGCCTCTTTTATCAACTATCGTCATACAAAAGAAAAGAACCAGCTCAAACTGGTCCTTTTTAAATTTTAGCCAATCACACTTCCGTTTGGTACAGCAGGATCAACTGTGAGAAGGGTTAATTTGCCATCATGTTCAGCTGAGAGAATCATCCCTTGGCTGACATATTTTTTCATCATCTTACGTGGTTTAAGGTTGGCAACGATTTGTACCTTCTTGCCAACTAATTCTTGTTCGTTTGGATAGTACTTAGCAATTCCTGAGAGAATTTGACGATCTTCACCATCACCAGCATCTAGGCGGAATTGAAGCAACTTATCAGAACCTTCTACTTTAGAAACTTCTTTGACTTCAGCAACACGGATTTCGACCTTGTCAAAGTCTTCAAACTTGATTTCTTCCTTGTTTAGTTTGAGTTCAACTTCATCTGGATTCCATTCTTTTTCGACGGCTGGTTTGTTGCCTTCCATTTGTTCCTTGATATAGGCGATTTCTTCTTCCATATCGAGACGTGGGAAGATAGGTGTTCCTTTAGCAACTACAGTGACACCAGTAGGGAAATCAGCCAAGCTCAAGTTTTCAAGGCTAGAAACTTCTGCTAGACCAAGTTGTGTCAAAACTGCACGACTAGTTTCCATCATAAATGGCTCAATCAGGTGCGCTACGACGCGAAGGCTGGCTGCCAAGTGGCTCATCACACTTGCCAATTGGTCACGAAGAGCTTCATCCTTAGCCAAGACCCAAGGAGCTGTCTCATCGATGTATTTGTTGGTACGTGAAATAAGAGTCCAGACTGCTTCAAGGGCACGTGGGTAGTCAACTGCTTCCATATAGGTGTGGTAGTCAGCGATTGATTGTTCTGCAAGGTCAGCAAGTGCATTGTCAAACTCTGTCACACCTTCTACATAGGCAGGGATTTGCCCATCAAAGTACTTGTTAATCATAGAAACCGTACGGTTGAGGAGGTTTCCGAGGTCATTTGCCAATTCATAGTTGATACGTCCTACATAGTCCTCTGGAGTGAAGGTTCCGTCTGAACCAACTGGAAGGCTACGCATGAGGTAGTAACGAAGTGGATCGAGACCAAAACGCTCTATCAACATTTCAGGATAGACAACGTTCCCTTTAGACTTAGACATCTTGCCGTCTTTCATGACAAACCAGCCATGCCCAATCAAACGTTCTGGCAATTTGATATCCATCATCATGAGAAGGATTGGCCAGTAGATTGAGTGGAAACGAAGAATGTCTTTTCCGACCATGTGGAAGACTGTTCCATTCCAGAACTTGTCAAAGTTAGCGTGTTCTTCTTGATCGTAGCCAAGAGCTGTCACATAATTTAGAAGGGCATCAAACCAAACGTAAACAACGTGTTTTGGATTCGATGGAACTGGCACACCCCATGTAAAGGTTGTACGTGATACTGCCAAGTCTTCCAAACCTGGCTCAATGAAGTTACGTAGCATTTCATTAAGGCGACCATCTGGAGTGATGAAGTCAGGGTGCGATTTGAAAAATTCAACCAAACGGTCTTGGTATTTGCTGAGGCGAAGGAAGTAAGACTCTTCAGATACCCATTCCACTTCGTGGCCTGATGGAGCGATACCGCCCGTCACATTTCCAGCTTCGTCACGGAAAACTTCCGCAAGTTGACTTTCTGTAAAGAATTCCTCATCTGAAACTGAATACCAACCAGAGTATTCACCTAGGTAGATGTCATCTTGAGCAAGCAAGCGTTCAAAAACTTGAGCCACTACTTTTTCATGGTAGTCATCAGTTGTACGGATAAATTTATCGTATGAGATATCCAATAATTTCCAGAGTTCTTTGACGCCAACTGCCATCCCATCAACATAGGCTTGTGGTGTAATGCCAGCTTCTTCAGCTTTCTGCTGGATTTTTTGACCATGCTCATCCAGACCTGTCAAATAAAAGACATCGTAGCCCATCAGGCGTTTGTAACGTGCTAAGACATCACATGCGATAGTTGTGTAGGCAGAACCGATATGAAGTTTACCAGATGGATAGTAAATCGGTGTTGTAATATAAAAATTCTTTTCAGACATAATATTTCCTTTCCAGGCAAATGAAACCTGTTTTTCTAACACTTCATTATATCATATTTTTAGTGATTATCGATAAGGAAATCCATACAAAAACAAGACAGACAAATGTCCATCTTGTTTTTCATCTTGATTATCTTATTCATAGCGAAGAGCTTCGATCGGATCTAGCTTAGAAGCTTTATTGGCTGGTAGAACACCAAATATCATACCGATGCCAGCTGAGACCGCTAAACTAAAGAGAGCGATTGGGATAGATACTCCAACTTCGATTCCTGCAATCAAGTTTTGAAGAAGAACACCTGCAAGCATGGTCACCCCTGCAGCAAGCAGAAGACCGATGACCCCACCTAATAAGGTTAAAATCATGGATTCAATCAAGAATTGAACCAGGATATTAGCCCGTGTTGCTCCTAGTGCTTTACGTAGACCAATCTCACGGGTACGCTCTGTCACCGAAACAAGCATAATGTTCATAACACCAGTACCACCAACAAAGAGAGAAATCCCCGCAATAGCACTAATAATCGTTGTTATGAAGCCAAAAAGTTGTTGAACTTCTTGGAAGGCAGCAGACGAATCTCCTATCTGATACTCACCTTGTTGGAGCCCTGCAATCTCCGTCATTCTTCTAGCCAATTCTGGACCTAAAGTCTGGGTCAAGCTCGTATCGTTAACGCGAAAGACAATATTTGAAATCTCATCCGTGTTAAAATTTGCCGCAAGAGAAATATTAGTCGTAATGGGTAGTCCTCCGACACCAAAGGCTTTTGCAGCCTTAGCTTCTTTACTTGCATAAACACCAATAACACGGTAACTGATTTCATTTACTTCAACAATCTGATTGAGAGCTTCTTGTGCTGAACCAAAAAGGCTATTGGCAAGTTCTTCATCTAAAATGATCACGTTTGCAAAATCCTTATAATCTTGTGCTCTAAGACTTCGACCTGCAATGATTTCATTTTCGACCGCATCCATATAAGTGACATTCCCACCAGTCATGTTAGCGTGTTCCACCTTTTTATCCTTATAGGTCAAGGTCACATTGGCTGAGTTGGTCACATAGTAACTATCCACTCCCTTGAGCTTAGCAGCTTCCTTAACCCAAGCTTCTTGTGGTTTTGGTGGTTCAACAAAAACATCTTCCTCTTTACCAGACAGGGTTAGAGCAGATTGCTTCTGGGTAAAGGAACCGTCCTTACTTTTAGTAGGTGAGAAAAATACATGGATGTCTTTCTGGGACTTGGTCATATTTTTATTGACCTGACGAGACATGGAATCTCCCAAAGCCATGATAACTACAACAGAGGAAACACCGATGATAATACCGATCATGGTCAAGAAGGAGCGCATCTTGTGAGCCATGATAGATGAAAAGGCAAATTTAAGATTCTGCATCTTAGTTTTCCTCCTTTTCTACTTGAGCACTATCAGACGAAATAACACCATCACGGATGACAATCTGACGTTTAGCATAAGCAGCAATTTCAGGCTCATGCGTTACCATAATAATTGTTTTTCCTTCTTTGTTTAATTCAACCAAGAGTTGCATAATCTGGTTTCCTGTTTTAGTATCAAGGGCTCCAGTAGGCTCATCTGCCAAGATAATCGAAGGATTGTTAACAAGTGCACGCGCTATGGCAACTCTTTGCTTCTGACCACCTGACAACTCCGAAGGTAAGTGATGGCTACGCTCAGTCAACTCAACCTTTTCCAGATACTCTTCTGCTAATTTGCGACGTTTTGAAGCACCAACTCCTGCATAAATCAGAGGAAGTTCGACATTTTGGAGGGCATTCATTTTAGACAAGAGAAAGAATTGTTGAAAGACGAAGCCGATTTCCTGATTTCGAACCTTGGCTAATTGTTTTTCACCCAGACCAGCTACTTCTTTTCCATCTAGAAAATACTGACCACTTGTAGGAGTATCCAACATCCCAATGGTGTTCATGAGGGTGGACTTACCAGAACCAGATGGTCCCATGATAGCTACAAATTCACCCTCTTGAACTTCTAGGTTAATGTTTTTAAGGACTTGAAGTTCTTGGTCACCATTTCGATAGCTACGGCAGATATTTTTGAGGCTAATTAGTTGCTTCATCAGTCTTCACCTCTTTCCCTTCTTCTAAGGAAGCTGTCGGATTACTGATGACTTTTGCTCCATCTGTCAAACCAGATGTGATTTCTTGGTTTTCTGCGTCCGCATTGCCCAATCCAACTTCAACTTTTTTGGCCTTTTGATTTTCATCAAGAATCCAAACATAGTTTTTGTCTTCTTCCATAACTACACTCGAAATTGGAACGATCAAGGCCTTGCTCTTATTCTTGACTTCAACACTAACAGTAAATCCTTGCTTCAAATCTCCAATTTCCCCTGTAACATCGATGGTATACGGATATTTAGAACCTGTATTTGAACCAGCTAAGCTACTGCTTGCTTCACTACTGTTCTTTGGATAATTTGAAATATAGCTAATCTTACCATTCCAAGTTTTATCTGGGTAAACCTTTGAAGTAAAGGTAACTTCTTGGCCTACAGAAAGATTGGCAAGGTTGTACTCAGAAAGCTCGCCCTTGACCTGCAAATTGTCGTTACTAACGATATGCACCAAGACTTGGCTATTTCCTGTTGGAGATTTTGAAACATTACGATTTACCTCAACAACTGTACCTTCTACAGTACTCAAAACTGTAGCGGCATCCAACTGAGCCTGGGCTTTTTCAAGTTGTGCCGCTGCGTCTGCACGAACATCACGGGCATCACTGATTTGTGAATCAATAGAAGCTGTAGCTGATGTAGAAGATTGCGCTTGGGCTTGGTCCGTAGCGCCTTCAATCCCTGCTTGAGGGAGCACAGGTGTTGCTGCAGCAGTATTTCGAGCCTCATTCAATTCATTGATATGACGGTCAGCTTTAGCAACTGCACGACTGGCAGCATCATAGGCAGCCTGAGCTTCTGTACTACTATACTTAACAAGGGCTTGGCCTTCACTTACCTTATCTCCGACAGAGACCGAAACCTCATCCAAGTCACCTTTACTAGCATCATAATAAACATATTGTTCTTTTTGAGCAGTTATACTACCCGATAGAAGAACCGATGAAGCAACCGTTCCCTCTTTTGCTACAGCGATTTTAGCAGGTTCGTCAATTGTTGCATTTTTGTTTGGTTGTCTAAATAGGAGAATAGCTCCAGCACCAATTACGAGGGCTGTTGCAACCCCAATAGCAGTATATAAAGGCCATTTCTTGGCTGTTTTCTTTCTTTTCATAAGAACTCCTTCTTTACAAATATATATTAAGATTATAGCACAAGTCTCAAAAATGGACAATTTCTTTCTAACAATCCAAATTTATTTGTAAGATCCTTTTATTGTTGTATTAGTTATATAATACACTTTCTTTTTTATTTTTGCAAGCATTTTCTTAAAATTTTTAAGCGTAGCAGATTTTTGCATTGACCTCCAAAAAAAGATAGAATATGACTAGAAAACAACAAAGGAGCTTTCTATGAGAGAATACGATATTATCACCATTGGAGGAGGTAGCGGGGGTATTGCTACCATGAATCGTGCTGGCGAACATGGTGCTAAAGCTGCAGTTATTGAGGAAAAGAAATTAGGTGGCACTTGTGTCAACCTCGGATGTGTCCCTAAAAAAATCATGTGGTATGGAGCCCAAATTGCAGAGAGTATCCACAAATATGGACCTGACTATGGATTCACAAATACTGGTAACGAATTTGATTATGCAACTCTTCGTAAGAATCGTGAAGCCTATATTGACCGTGCTCGCTCGTCTTATGATGGAAGCTTCAAGCGTAATGGAGTTGATTTGATTGAAGGACGTGCCGAGTTTGTCGATGCTCATACTGTCAGCGTTAATGGCGAATTGCTCCACGCTAAGCATATCGTGATTGCGACTGGAGCTCATCCTCATATCCCTGCTATTCCTGGTGCTGAACTAGGTGGTAGCTCAGATGATGTCTTCGCCTGGGAAGAGTTGCCTGAATCGGTAGCTATTCTAGGTGCTGGTTACATTGCTGTCGAATTGGCTGGTGTACTCCATACACTTGGTGTTCAGACAGATTTATTTGTCCGTCGTGAACGTCCACTACGTGGATTTGATAGCTATATCGTTGAGAGTCTAGTTCAGGAAATGGAAAATACAGGACTAAATCTCCACACACATAAGGTTCCTGCTAAACTTGAAGAAACTGAACAAGGTATTACCATTCATTTCGAAGATGGCAGCACTCATACTGCCAGTCAAGTTATCTGGGCAACTGGTCGCCATCCAAATGTTGAAGGACTTCAACTCGAAAAAGCTGGTGTTACCCTCAATGAACGCGGCTTTATCCAGGTTGATGAATACCAAAATACTGTCGTTGAAGGTATCTACGCTCTTGGAGATGTCACAGGTGAAAAGGAACTAACTCCTGTTGCTATCAAGGCTGGTCGTACCCTATCCGAAAGACTTTTCAACGGTAAAACCAATGCTAAAATGGACTACACGACTATTCCAACTGTAGTTTTCTCACACCCAGCAATCGGAACGGTCGGTCTGACTGAGGAAGAAGCTGTCAAAGAGTACGGCCAAGAAAACGTTAAAGTCTATACTTCAAAATTTGCATCTATGTATTCTGCCGTTACTAGTCACCGTCAAGAAGCTCGCTTCAAGCTCGTAACAGCTGGTGCAGACGAAAAGGTAGTTGGCCTTCATGGAATCGGCTATGGAGTTGACGAAATGATTCAAGGTTTCGCAGTTGCTATCAAGATGGGAGCTACAAAAGCTGACTTTGATGCTACTGTCGCTATCCACCCAACTGGCTCAGAAGAATTTGTGACCATGCGTTAATAATTTTAAATGAGACCATATCGGTCATTCAGATTGAAGAAAAAGCCTATTTAGGACCATTTTCTTCAATCTTTTTCTTTTACTAGAGAAAATTAAGAAACTCTTTCCCATCAGGATTCCTAAGGTTTATTCACCATATGGTAGCCAAGCTCTATAAGGGTACTTTTTAAATTACCGATATAGTTTGTTTTAGTTTTGAGAGACTATCTCAGTCTCTTTTCATTTTGGATAAATGACATAAGATATCTTGATAATCGTATAAAATCTGAGGGAAACTCGGATATTTTAAAAGGAATAATACAGTGGAGAACCTTGAAACTTTCACATTATACACTGTTTTTCAAAAAAAGCCCCTCAATCGAGGAGCTTGTTTAGTTGATAAACTATAAGTTGAGATTATTTTTCTTTCTTGCGATAGCTAAACAATCCAGCATTTAGAGTCAATACTCCAAATAGTGTAGTGAGAATTGAGCTATTTTCACCAGTATTGGGTAAAGTTTTAGTTGTTTTCTCTCCACCTTCTCCCTTAGTTTTCAATGGTTTGGATTGTGGTTGTGTCCCATCTGCACCATTGCTGTTTTGCGTAGGGATTGTTGAGTTTTCACTACCTGCAACTGGCGTTTGGATACTACCGCCATTGTGATTTACTGACAGATTTTTGAAAGTCATAGCATAGATACTAAAGTGATTGGTTTCGAAAGTTACCTTATCCGCATCTTGCTTGAAGTCTAATGCTTGCAAAACGCCATCTGGAGAAACATAGTAGATATTTTCAACTGGCTTTTCTGCAGAAAGGCTCACTAGAACCATGCCATTTGGCTGGACAGCCTTGCCATTTGCGTCGTATAGACGAATATCGTAGGCCTTGTAGTTTTTCGCCTCAAGTGAATTTGACTTAGTTTCTTCTACCTTGATGTAGCTGACGTTTTTGAGTGTTTCCTCTGAAGCACGTACTTGAACACTTCCAATTTCATTCGCAAGGATTCGGCTAGTGCTTGGAGTAACTGGTTTCTCTGGCTTAGCAGGTTGTGGTTGATCTGGAACAGCTGGTGTAACTGGTTTTGGTGTCTCTGAAGGCTTAGGTGCCGGTTTTACTTCTGGTTTTGGTGTCTCTGAAGGTTTAGTTTCAGGTTTTACTTCTGGTTTTGGTGTCTCTGAAGGTTTAGTTTCAGGTTTTACTTCTGGTTTTGAAGTATCAGAAGGTTTAGTTTCCGGCTTAACTTCTGGTTTCGGTGTCTCTGATGGTTTAGGTTCCGGTTTAACCTCTGGTTTTGAAGTATCAGAAGGCTTAGGTTCTGGCTTAACTTCTGGTTTCGGTGTCTCTGATGGTTTAGGTTCCGGCTTAACTTCTGGTTTTGAAGTATCAGAAGGTTTAGGTTCTGGCTTAACCTCTGGTTTTGAAGCATCAGAAGGCTTTGGTTCCGGCTTAACTTCTGGTTTCGGAGTCTCTGAAGGTTTAGGTTCTGGCTTAACTTCTGGTTTTGGAGTATCAGAAGGCTGAGGTTCTGGCTTAACCTCTGGCTTCGGTGTCTCTGATGGTTTAGTTTCTGGTTTTACTTCTGGTTTTGAAGTATCAGAAGGCTTAGTTTCCGGCTTAACTTCTGGTTTTGAAGTATCAGAAGGTTTGGCATCCGCATTTACCTTCTTATAGTGTAGAAACATGTAACGTTCATCCAAAGTACCACCAAAATATGTACTCATTATCCTGTAGTCCACTTTATAACCAGGCATCCAGCTATAATACGAAACCACCTCATAGCCATCAATATTTTTATGGATATTAATAGTTTCTCCAGGGTTTAAAACTCCATATTCTCGAGATATCTCCTTTCCCGTATCTGCATCGAAATAATCGATACGGTATTTGAGGGGCTCCTGCTTTTCTTCATCTTTTGGCGCTGGTTTTGGGGTTTCTGAAGGCTTGGCATCCGCCTTTACCTTCTTATAATCTAGAAACATGTAACGTTCAAACGTTTGACCACCAAAATATCTATTCATTATCCTGTAGTCCACATTATATCCAGGCATCCAGCTATCATTCGAAACTACCTCATAGCCATCGATATTTTTATGGATATTAACAATTTCACCAGGATTTAATACTCCATATTCTCGAGATATCTCCTCTCCCGTCTCTGCATCGAAATATTCGATACGATAGTTGATGGGCTCTTGTTTTTCGTCAGCTTTTGGCGTTGGTTCTGGTTTAACTTCTGGTTTTGGTGTCTCTGAAGGCTTCGTTTCCGGTTTTACTTCTGGTTTCGGAGTCTCTGAAGGCTTGGCATCCGAATTTACCTTCTTATATTCTAGAAACATATATCGATATCCAGACGAAGACCCAAAATATCTATCCATTAACCGGTAGTCCACATTATAACTAGACATCCAACGACGATTCGTAACTACCTCATAGCCATCAATATTTTTATCGATATTGATAGTTTCACCAGGGTTTAAAACTCCAATTTCTCGAGATAGCCTCTCTCCCGTATCTGCATCGAAATAATCGATACGATATTTGATGGGCTCTTGATTTTCCTCAGCTTTTGGTGCTGGTTTCTCCGTAGGTTGAGATGGTTTTTCCGGTCGATAATAACTATAACTAACTGAAATATGATCGCTTTCTACACCGTCAACAACAGCAGGATAAAAGTTGAATTTCTCGTAAGGTACAGTTTCTCCAGGTTTATAATGATTACCAGTAGTTGCTCCAAATCTTCCCTCTTCGTATCTAGAATCCGTTATATCTTCCAAAATATAGCCATCTATCTCACCCTTAGGTAAAGTAAAACTCTCACCTGGCTTAATAGTGACTGTTATGCCTCGTTTTCCATCATCAATGGAATGATAGTGACGATGAAGAGGGCGTGTACCATCGGGCCAAATTTTAGGAGTTTCAGTATAGCTAAAGTTAATATGAAGAGTCCGTTCGCTCCTATTAGGCTTCTCTAGCGGAAGTGTCTCATATTCAAGCCGATAATGTGCTATGATTGTATCGCCTTCTTTGGTGAGAGTAAACATCCCATATTTCAATGAATCATATACTTGACGAGGTTTAGATCCAACTGTCTTCCCATAATAATTTAGTTTATCATAACTAATATTCAGAATTTTGGGGTCAGATCTTTCAAGCCTATAGCCTTCAAATCTTGGAGCATCAATTGTTAAATCTTCACCAAAGTTAACATTTCCTGTCAACGTTTTAGTAGGTTCTACTTTCTCCCCAGTCCTTATATCCTTAAAATCTAGTTCAATCACATATCGGATAGGAAGATGCTTTTCTTCATTTAAGGTTGCATCTTCCCTTGGGGCATCAGATGGCTGAGTCTCGGCTGCGTTTGCTGTTGACTTAGCTTCAGGTTTCGCTTCTTCAGTCGGTTTAACCTCTGGTTTTTCTGAATCACTTGGTTTGCCATTTTCTACTGGTTTTGAAGCTGTATTTGGCTGTTCTGCCACATGTGTGTCTGCCTGAGCTGTAAAAGCTGGCACTACCCCCAACACCGCAACCGCAAAGGTTGCAATACCGAGTTTAACAAGTTTATTTGTTTTCATAATTTCCTCCTTAGGAATGTAGAATTACTTTTTAGGTGTGTAAATACTACAAAAATCCTATTTTTTTGATATTAGTGCTTCGAACAATTCACCTCAACCACTTGAGCGACAAGGGTTTTGGTGTATCGCCTAAGGACCGTTAAACGATACACTAAAAAAACAAAAAAATACAGGCTCTATAATTTCTGTAGTGGGTAAAACCACCATAGGAATTATGGAGCCTATTTTGTTGTAGAAAAAAAGTCCCATAAGACCTATAATGAAAAGTGACCAAACCATCATTAGAAAGAATCTTATG